>NZ_ABCK01000013.1 GCF_000170755.1 Lentisphaera araneosa HTCC2155 | reverse complement strand
CTCTTGTCGACTTTTAAATCCTTAAATTCATCCAAATAATTTTGAGCGGAGATAACTGGAGAATGAGTGGTGAAGCCCCAAATATTCACATAAAAAGGCTTGTCTTTGTGCTGCTTGATAAAGTCGATAGCCGCATCAAAAATAGGTGTATCACGACCCTTGGGAGAATCTCGCACCGGAATTCCACCAGAGTCATTAACATCAATGCCATAAACGCCGTTGCTGCGATCCATGCCAATATGCCACTTACCGAAGTGGCCTGTGGCATAGCCGCTTTTTTTCAAAAGCTCGGTCACAGTGATTTTATCACCGAAGTCAAAATCATCAGTACGCTTTTCAAAACGTGCGTTGCTGATCCCAGTCATAATACCTGTGCGACTAGGATTACAGGTTGCACCTGCTGCATAAGCCTGAGTAAAGCGCCTTCCCTGACTCGCCAGTTTATCGATATTCGGTGATTTTACATAAGGGTGACCATAACTCGCTAGGTCGCCATAGCCAAAATCATCAGCAAAGATAAAAACAAAATTTGGTCTTTGTTCAGCTTTTGCGAAAAGAGCAAAAACAAATACAAAAAGGATGAACTGAAATGGATAATTATTCTTCATATATAAAGCTCATAAATTATTAAAACGGAAATTATTTAAGCTTTAGGTAATCAACTTCGACTTTCACCTGACCTGTTTTAACAACAGGTAAAAGCAGGCCAATGCGTCCTTGATCTGTGTAGGAATTCCAAGCACTTGATTGACTAAGATCTACCTCATAATCATGCCACTGACCATCAGCTTTAAAGTCAAAAGGCACATCCTTTCCCTTCCACTCACTATGACGAACAACGATCTTCGCAAGGCCCAAGTCGGTACCGGCTTGCGTAATCACCTTCATCCGCAATAGAGCTTTTGAGTACTTTTGGGTATCGATAGCACTATTCTTGTATAAGATGGGTGCTACACCTGTCATTCCTCCCATTAGAGTAAGGCTTAAGCCCGAAGCACCATATTTCACATCAAGGATCTTGTCTTTATTTTGTGCTTTGTGAAGACGTGAGTTGCCCTTGCCTTTTTTGAAATCAAAAATGACCATCTCCTTTGATTGACTAGGTGCACCAGAACCCAATTGATCGGCATGCTCTGGCCAAAAAGAAGGCTCTTGCTCTACGACCTGAGCTTTCCATTCATCAAAGGATTTCACCATCTCTGCATGTTTCTCTGGCATGGATTTTTTTAAATTATTTTTTTCGCCAAGATCATCACTAAGCTTATAGAGCTCCTCTTTGTATTCCGCCGACCATTTTTTGTTGCCGAGGTATTGATAAGAACGAATCAACTTCCAATCACCAGAACGGTAGGCTTCCTGACGAAGGTAATTACCCTGCCATCCCCAATCGCGGCGACGCCAGCCAAACTCACGATTTTCCTCCTTATTAGCAAAGAGGTTCACACCATCTAGTTCGCGATCTTTGGGAACATATTTCATGGCATCAGCGGCAGCTAGAACCGTAACGGATGCATCCATCATGATAGCCGCTCTTTGATCGACTGTTCCAGCTTTAATTTTACTGGGCCACTGCATGAGAAAAGGAACGCGTATTCCTCCCTCTTCCAAGTGCTGCTTAGTCTTTTTTAAAGGCCAGCAATTCGCAGAAACCATGCCGCCATTATCTGAGGTAAAGATGATCAAAGTATTGTCATATTTGCCCTGCTCTTTTAGACTTTTAAAAATTCTAGCGATATGTGAATCTAGGTATTCCACCATTTTGACATAAACTTCTCTTCCCTCTACCGTTTTGGGTTTAGCTCCAGCATCAAAAGCAAGCGATGGGTCAGACGCAGGATCCTGTAATGGCGTATGGGGAATTGACCATGGTAGGTAAATAAAGAAGGGTTGATCTTTCGTTTCTTGGATAAAATCAATTGCTTTATCAGTCCAAATATCGGTCAAATATTGCCCTTCAAGATTTGTTACCCGCTCTCCGCCAGTTTCAAAGAGCATGGGGCGACCTTCGCAATCTTTATTGGCATTTTTATGTTGAAAGTAGCCCGTATTATGATCGATAATTAACCAATCATCAAAGCCGTGAGCCCCTGGCCAAGAAACATCTTTGCTTTCGCCAATATTCCATTTGCCATAAGCAGCCGTTGCGTAACCAGCTTCCTTAAGCCACATAGCAATCGTTGGATCATTTTTTGCCACCACCCCATCTGGTGAACCACGATACGCTTCTGCCCATTCACCTAGGCGACTCGGGTAACGCGCAGTCAATAAAGCACGACGGGCAGGCGAACAAATAGGAGCTGCCGAGTGAAAATCTGTGTAACGAACACCATTCTTTGCCATGCTATCGAGAGTAGGAGTTCTAATGGGAGTATTATTAGGGGCCTCGCCTTCTGCATTGGGGTTATAAGAACTTAGATCTCCGTAGCCTAAATCATCCGCTAGCATAAAAATAATATTGGGGGGCTTAGCTTCAGCAAAGAGTGAAAATGCGCTGAGAAAAATCACTACAAGAGATATTTTTTTCGAAATCATAAGTCTGTACCTTAATTAAGTTAATAACTACTTTTGCGGCGCTTTTGCCTGCGGATCGTAATTGGGATTAAGTTTGGGAAGTACCGCCTCGGTTTCGACAAAATGCTGCTTTAGCATCGCACTTAGTTTTGCCACTCGTTCGGGATTTTGTGCTGCTATATTATGATTTTCACCTATGTCATTTTTAATATCAAAAAGTTCGTAGCGATGCTTGTTATTTTTACCATCAAAAAAGTAAGATACTAACTTGTAGTCGCCATGACGAATCCAAGCAGAGGGAATGGAGCCGTTCCTCTCGACCAAGTAATTGGGCCAGTAACCATAGAGCGTATCGCGCACTTCTTCACCTGTTATCAGGGCTGGGACTTGCGATACCCCATCAATTGCTACTCCACTGGGCATTTTCGCTCCTGCCATTTCTACAAATGTCGGAAAGACATCCACACCCGAAAAGTAGCTATCACTTTTTGTTCCTGCTTTAATTTTACCCGGCCAAACAACAATAAACGGAACTGCGGTACCACCATCGTGAATCGTTCCTTTACCACTTTTTAAGGGGTAATTACTGGTGGCGGGGATATCGACAATTTCTTCCACTGTACCATTGCCCCAATACGCTTCATGGGTATAGGCAGATTCAATAGTTCCACCATTATCACTGCTGAGAACAATGATGGTTCGATCGGCAATACCAGCTTCATCAATCGCTTTGAGTAAAAGCCCTACATTATCATCAAAGGTTTCGATCATACCTGCAAAAATCGGATTGCGTTGTTGGGCATCAGTTGGAAGTTTAGTTGCTTTTTTACGGTATTTATCTAACAAATCAAGCTTGGCGAACATGGGTGAATGAACTGAAAAAGCCCAATAATTTAAGAGGAAAGGACGATCTTTATTTTCTTTGATGAACTCGATCGCTTCTTGGCCCATGCGATCTTCTAAGTGTTCCCCCTTTTTAAGCGTGAAGCTATCGCTGTATTTTTTGGGACCAAAATAACTTCCTTTGGGACCATGAGATTTGGTATGGGGCACATCCACATCAAAGCCGTGTTCAAGGGGCGTATAAGGTTCGTGACCTAGATGCCATTTACCATAGTGTCCCGTTACATAACCCTGAGCTTTTAAAACTTTTGCATAGGTGGGGAAGACCGTATCTAAACGAGTTGTACTTTTGGGACTGATAACTTTTTGATGAGGCCAGCCCTTATCAGGTGTATGAGCTTTTAAAGATACTAAATTAATATGACAAGCAGGCTGAGTCATCCCTAAGCGCTCGGCATATAAGCCCGTCATTAAACTGGCTCGGGCGGGAGAACAAACGGGTGAAGTCGAGTGAAAGTTACTCAATTTCACTCCCCGCTTGGCCAAGCTATCTATGTGTGGAGTCTCGTGAAAAGTACTCCCGTAACAAGAGGGATCAGCCCACCCCAGGTCATCGGCTAAAATAAAAACGATATTTGGGGGCATTTCTTTAGCATTAAGGGTACTTAGGCTAAAAAGAAGAATGAATGATCTAAGTATTAATTTCATTTTTGAATACGTTCCTTACCATTTTGATAGTTAAGAGCCAGTTTTTGGGCCTTGGCCACAATTGAACTCAAGTCTTTTTGACGATAAATCTTAAAATATTGCATGTCGCCATGAAATTTAAGAGGAGAAATTTCTTTAGGATCAATTTTACCAGATGGATCAGCTCCTAAAGTCAAACCACCAATCCCCTTATGGACACCGTGAATCGGCCACATCATTTGTTCTTTGGCAATGCGTTTTCCATTGACCCAAAAGGAAATTTTGTTGTGGTATTGCTCCACATGAGCCACAAGGTGAACCCATTGATTCATAAATGACTTTTGGGCATCGATAAATTGCATGCGAAACTTGTATTCCTTCATCATCAAACCGGGACAACCATCCTCAATGAATAACATTAGACCACGATAATCATTGCCTTGTGCGCAAATCACCCCATCTGAACTGGGGCGCACTAGAGTCTCGATCACATAACTGCCCTTATCAGGCGTTACTTCTTTATGCCAGGAAAAACTGACTGATGTATCATCGCCAAAACGCAAAGCCTTAGCATTTAAGCCATCGACAATTTGGCCATTATTGATTTTGACTTTGTTAGCAATAACTGACTGATCTTTTGAATTTAAGCCCTGCTTAAACTCAAGGTCACAAATTAGGCCTTCCTGCACTCCCCATTGGGGTTCTGGCCGAGGCCTAGGAACGATTTTCTTGTACTTGGTCTCTTTCTTTAATTCTTCTATCTTTTGTTCCATAGCTTTAACAATCTCCGCATGTTCGGGAGATGTGGCTAAATTCCTCATTTCATGGGGATCATTTTCTAAATCATAGAGTTCGTTCACATCATCTATATCAGGGTAAGTCGTGTAGACATAACGATCCGTACGAACCGCAACAATGCGCGGCAATGTGGGAATAAGATCGCGCCAGTAAGTAAAGAGGTAAGCATCTCGCCAAGGCGTTTTTTTACTCTTATCAAAAAGGGGCATACAGGATTCACCCTGCATAATTTCAGGTGCTTTCACTCCGGCAATATCGAGAATTGTTGGCGCCACATCAATATTGAGAACCATTTGATCAAGGGTAGAATCTGCCGGTATTTTTGCGGGATAACGCATAATTAGCGGGATGCGCATGGACTCATTATAATGGACTCGTTTATCACCTCGTTGGTGCTCACCGAGAAGGTAACCATTATCACCAGCAAAAATAATGACTGTATTATCTAATATCTTCTTGTTCTCAAGAAGTGCATAAATTTTTCCAATCCCCTCATCAACTGCAGCAATAGCACGGAGATAATCTTTAGTGTGGGGGTGTGAGCCATTTTCTTTGGTGTAAGGACGTGGGGTCTTAACTGCAGGAGTTTCGTGAGTATTATTATACCTCAAACGATACAGCTTTTCCGGTGGTAGATTGACCCGCTGCCACTTGGGTTTATCCTTTAAATTATCAAAGAAACTCTCTTTCTTGGGGACTGTTTCACCTTTGTACAAAGACGAGTGACGTTTTGCCGGTGTAAAGGGTTGATGCACGGCCTTGTGAGATAAATAGACACAAAAGGGCTTATCAGAATTCTTGTCTATAAAGTCCAAAGCATAGTCTGTTAACTCATCAGTAATATAACCAGGGTTATGGACAAGTTTACCATCTATATTTAGATCATTGCCATTATATTTGCCCTGACCTGAAAACGAAACCCAACGATCAAAACCCAAGCGAGGTTTATTACTGTGATCCAAATGCCACTTACCAAAAAATCCTGTTTCATAGCCTGCTCGCTGAAGTAAAAGTGGGAAAGACGGAGTCTTATTTTGATTAAATTCGCGTCCTTCCACATTGGTGCACACACCATTGACTTGTGGATAAGTACCAGTCAAAAATCCCGCTCGTGCAGGTGCACACATGGAAAGAGTTACAAAGCTATTTTTAAAATGCACACCCTCATTGCGAATACGATCAATATTTGGCGTTTTCAAAAAGGGATAATGGCCCATAAAGCCCATAGCATCGTATTTTTGATCATCGGTTAAAATAAAAATAATGTTGGGACCTTTGTCTGCCGCCAGCATAGTGTTTGCGAAAAGCGCTAAAATTATAAATAAATACTTCATCATTAGTCCATGTAAAAAACTTCTTGAAGAGTGACTTCCACAGGGGAATGATCAGCCTTAGTTTCCATAATATCTTGCATATAAGCCCACCATTTTTTTACAATTTCTTGGTCGGGTATAGAGTCTGCACTATGATTCTCTTTCAGTTTTAAAGACGCAAACAAAATATGGGTCTCTTGATCTAAATAGATCACATAATCATACACCCCTAATTCTGTGAGTTTTTGTTTTAATTCAGGCCAAATTTCGTTATGGCGCTTTTTATACTCCGCTTCAACCCCCGGAGTTAACTTCATTTTTAAGCCGACTCTCGTCATAAATTTCACCTTACTCAAATTATACTTAATTAAATGATATAATGATATTTCATTTAATCAAGTCTTTTTGTATCTTTTAAAGTAATTAAGCAACTTAAAAAACTCGGCTAGCTCGCGAATTAGACGACCTTGTCTATAGCAAAAAAACGACTCAAAAATGAGTCGTTTTTCATCTAAAGCTAGATGGATATTACTAAATGATGTTTTTTGACAAGCATATAATTCAACCACTATAAGCAACTATGCTAAATATATTTTTAGCGTCAAGACATTATACATTACTGAAGAGTCAGTAGTCAGGGCTGTTGAATTAAGCATAAACATTCAAACTGAAGTTTGAACTACAAGCTATTCCTGTAGGTAGTTCACAACTTATCGTGTACAGTTTAATTTAAAGATATTGATTAGCTGGTCCAAAACTTGGGGCGAATTTTTATATGTCCCGGCTCATAATTGGCGGGGTGATCTTCCATGAGTAATTCACTGGCGACCTGGCCCATTTCTCTACCGGGAATTTGGATCCAGGCACTGGCCGCAAAGGGTGGTTCAGCAACCTCAAAAAGCGAAGCAATGGAGTCTTTGACTTCAAACTTGAGATCATCTATCTCGGACATGACTTTATGAACACGTACAGCTGAAGGGCCGTTATCCACTACAAAACCGGTAATTTCCGGGTGCTTTTTCATGAGCATTCGAACATCAGCTTCCACTCTGTCCTGCCAGTCCTTACTTTCAATAATATGAACATCCACAAAGCATTCATGATCGACCTTTAAACCGGCTTTTTCCATAGCTATTTTATAACCATCGTAGCGGGCCTCATTTGTCGGCAGGTGAGTTGCCCCTACAAAGGCAATCTTTTCATGCCCCTGCTGAATCAACTTATTAGTGAGCATTTCAGTAGCTTTTTCATTATCCAAAGAAATCAGGCGGCTTTCAAATCCGGGTGGGCAAATATCGGCAAAGAGCACAAAAGTGCCTTCTTCAATATAGCGATTGATCCAGTCACTCACCTTGCGGCAATGAGATTCAGAAATAATGACTAAGGGAGATGTGAAATAAACCAAGGACTCTAAACGCTGACGAGCTAAAGAACGAAGAAGAGTGAGTTCGCGATCAGGCTTACTATGGGTAAAATTAATACTCACTAATTTACCTTCATTCATCATGCTATTTTCTAATTCAATGAGCAAGTCAGTGTGGAAATCTGAAAAAATCTCAGGGGTAAATAAACCGATGAGGCCACTTTGAATCTTGGGACTGCTCATCGCTTTAGGGTTTTCTAAGAAGGTCCCCAAACGACGACGACAACTGACCACTCCTTGAGCTTCCAGCTGCTTCATAGAGCGCTGAACTGTAAGAATAGAAACTCCCAGTTCTTCGACGAGCTCACGATTAGTTGGGAGCTTATCGCCTTTTTTCAAAGTCCCATCTTTGATCTTTTGCGAGATGTGACGCAAAACCTGATGCGATAAATTGAGTTTACCGCTATTGGCGACATTATTCTCACTGGCCATAATAAGAACCCTCTTACTTTAAATAGATTTTTGATTTAATCATATATTATATCTTGCTAGAAAAAATTTCCACAAGTTTTAATCAATAGCGACTATATCAAACTGCATAACTTCGGTTTTCACTTTTAATGGACCATGATTTTCGAAAATTAAGAAGGCCCATTCCACTCCGTGCTCTTCGGGGGCAGCCGTTTCATTACCTTCAAAACCTAACCAGTTCTTCACCCAGTAGCCACGTTGGCCTGGGAAGTATTTCCCTTTAAGAGACTGACGATAAAATTTAGTAATATCAATCTCCCCTTCAAAAATGGTACGCTCTAAGGATGGTGCATCCATCTCAATATAATTATCCTTAGACTTCCAAGCTGAACCTTCACCAAATTGCACGTCCTCATCATTGAGTACATTTATAGGAGCACGCCACCAAGCGCTATTTCCCGAGCACGCCCCATCTCGAACTTGTTTATTAAATTTCATATTTGCAGTGGAATACACCCCTAGGTGTCCATGTTTACTCCCGTCATTCTTTGGATGGACCCAAACATTTTCCTGATTGTAAGAAGCCAACATGAACTCCGCTAAGCGGTAACGATCGCCACGTTCGCGCATATTAAACCCAACCACAAGTTGAAAATTAACGGGGTCTAAGCGGGTTCTCATATAGCGAGAAGCTAATTCTTCCTGTAAATATTCTAATTTGCGTCCGTTAGGAGCAGTCTCTCCATTAACAGCATACTTAAAAACATTCTCGCGCATTTGTTTAATCAAACCTGCCTGACCTTCTTGCAGGTAGTCATAGATCGTCCATTCCTTCAACTCATCACGACCATCTTCAACCGTTAAAGCTACTTTGTACTTAAGGACTAAGCGACGATTAGTCTTTTTTTCCTGTCGATTTTCCTGCATGATTGTTTTTGACAACTCCCATCCCTGCGGATCGGAATGTAAACGCATTGCCCAAGAGGCTTGCTCGCGGTGATGAACTTCATTAATCGGACAAATCCAGCGCAGAGGATTCACGCGATTATCACCGATAAAAGTGATTTTATCTTTTTCCGCAATGGTCACATAACCATTGGTTTTTTGCAAAAGCTCCTTGGTCACAGCACTTGGTGATTTGACTACAGGATCGACTAAATCACCTTTGTAGGGATTTGTTTTACGCGCATTCGGAACGAGAAAGTCATCCTTGCCACGTTTGTCTTTCATCCATTCAATAAACTTCGACTGATAAATCTCATAAGGTGTACTAAAGCAAGTCACGACTACATTATCATTTGCTGGCTTAGGATGTTTGGGGTGATGATAAAAAAGTGGAAAGCGGTAGTCTTTTACCCAATCGCTAAACTCACGACGCAGCTCTTTGCTATCTCCGCAAAAAGCATCCATCACAGCACTAAAAGGCTGTAATTTACCCATGCCTTGCTTTTCTTTAGATAAGTAATCGTTATCTTTGAACCATTGCACCTCGACTGAAACTTTTGGTTCTTCACTTTTAGCGGGCGACCATTTTAAAACCGATCTTTCAGAACTAGCCTGCAAACTTGTAATAGTTAAAACCAGGCCAATAAAATATTTTTTAAGCTTCATTTACAGTTCCTTCATTCACTTGGTCGTTCACTTCTTGACTGTCTTTTTTGCGCTGATCAAGAATTCTACGCGTTTCTTCTGCTTTTTGTCTCGTTATAGGGAACATAAACATAAGTCCAAGTGCCGTCAATAAACCTATAGCCTGAAGTGAAACAAAAATCACTTTCATTCTATAGCCCACTTCTGGAGAAGTTGTCTCGGCACTAGCATCGAAGCCAGATAACTGTAAAACATAACCCGAGAATACTGCCGTCAAGGCTAAGGCTAACTTACAGACAAAGCCCGATGCCGAACTGTAAATCCCCTCCTGCCTTAAGCCACTACGAAGCTCGTCGTCATCAATCACATCGCCAATCAAGGAACTAATCAGCAACCAACAACTCTGTACACCCATGCCCAGAATTACGCCCGAAACTAATTGTAGGTAAGGCATAGCTGGGGTTAGTGTAAACCAAGAAACCCCCGTTCCAAAGAGTGCCGTAACTAGGGCGATAATCATCGCCCTCTTCTTGCCTGTTTTTTCAGATACTTTCTTAATCACTAACATGCCTATAAATGCCGCGGCAATCATTGCTGTCCCTGCCACACCGGAAAGGGTTGCAGCTGTATCTTTATCGCCATTAAAAATATAATAAATATTGATATAGAGGGTGAGTGCACCGCAAGAAAAGAGTGTCGTCACAATAATAAGATATGAACTCATGAGAGTGAGAAAGGCCTTGTTCTTAATCAAATAGCCAAGAGATTTAATTAAGTTAGTCTTCTTTTGCTCTACGACCACATTTTCTTCACGAGAAAAAATTGCCGGAATAATCCCCACTAAGAGAACAATAGCGGCAATGACATAACTCACTACTTTGATCCCTTCTGCTTCTGTTTCACCACTCATAAGGACGAGTTTATAAAGCCATTGGGTGGTCACTCCTGCGGCAGTCGCAAAATAGAAGCGCCAGGCAAATATTCGAGTCCGCTCATCGTAATCCGAGCTTAATTCATAGCCCAAGGCTGTATAGGGAACATTAAAGATTGTATAAAATATTGAATGTAAACACATGGCAATGACAAAATAAGTAAGAATAGTATTTTCCGAGCCCGCTGGTGCCATCCAGATAAAGGGAAATAACAAGGCACAAAGTAGCGCTCCAGCAAAAATATACTGACGACGACGACCAAAACGACTACGAGTATTATCAGATATAGTCCCCATTAAGGGATCGGTTATCGCGTCAATAACTCTTGGCACTGCCAGAGCCCAACCTAACAAGACCGCATCAACTCCCAAGCCAATATTGTAAATCGGCATAACTAAAGTGGTCACCCCAAAACTCAAAAAGGTATCCGCCAAACCAGCAGAACCATAGAGTGCTAATTTACTGGTTTTTAAACGTTTGATTTCATGTGTCGACATTTTGTCTCCATCTTAAATTTATATTATATAAGTTATAATTGCCTTTCTTTTATGATATATCAATATGTCATTTAATTATTCTTATGCTTTATTCTAAACAATTTATTTTGCACTCGTTTCGGGAAAATTTTTCTCAATTTGCTTGAGGTACTCATAACCATACTTCACATCGGGTTCTAAATAAGCATCTTCGTAGAATTCATTCCATATTCCCACAGTAATAAATTTACGACCGTTATTTTTTTCTACACTCTCGCGTGCCAATTTTAAAGATTCACCATAAAGCTTTGGTGTACCACCGTGATAGTAAAGCATATGACCTTGGGGGCCCCAATGTCTAAAGTCTTCCCGGGTCGTCACCGTTGGTACAAAACCGTCTCCCCAGACTTTGTACATCTTGTTCCAATGGTCAATCATTGAGGGCATGAGCTGAGTTTTATAATCCGCTTCCCAAACTTCACCGCGCCTTGTTCTTATTTGTTCTTTACCCTTTACTTTAATTTTTTGTTTATAAACTATGGGGTAACGCTTCTCCAAATCTGGTCGAGCATGAGTTACATAATTAAAAGAACCATCAAAACCAATATCTCTAAAGCCCTTTGAGTACTGAGGTAAAATATCTCCTAAGCTCAAAAAGATTTCATGACCATAAGTAAGCGCAATGGCTCTTTGCTTTTTTATCCATTTCTTTAAGTTCTCCATCTTCACGTCTGAGTCGCCTTCTCCTCCATGTTCCTCTCTTAAGAGAGCTGGTGCATGAATGATAATCAAGGGCTTACCATCCACCTTATAATAATTGGGCTGATTGAGAAAGTTCTCACAGGCATACTCCATAGTACCTTCCGGAATCCATGCATGACCATGATTTGTCCACATACACACAAAGTCAATTTTTTTAGCATAGGGATTCGTTTTTACCGGCGCACCACCTGTTTGATCTTTACGTAGAAAGCCTACTTCAATTGAATCGTTAATGTGACGATGACGAGGTGAGTTATCAAATTTTACTTTAGATTCAGAGGGGTACCAATCAAACATGACTAAGTTAATTCCCGCATCGCGCATCCATTTAATTTGCCAATCCATAACTCGCGGATCAGACAAACGGTAATAACTTATGCCATTATAGCGAACTTCCGGATCTTGTGAATCATAGAGTAGAGGCAAACGCAAAGGTTTACCATTGGCTAACTCAGGCCAGTGCTTACCACCTGGGTTCCACGCTGGAAAATTCCATGCCGCTACAGTCCAATCTGACTTTGCCTTGTCTGCAATCTTACCTGCCTGCTTTTTTGATACATCGATTCTTCTAAGGGGTACATTGATTATTGATCCATCTTTATCGAGCCAGGGTTGATCCGAAGAAAACTCAATTTCCTTAGCCATGAGAGATAGATTTAAGATAAGAAACAATAAAAAATAACGCACCACTGACTCCTTTTTATTTTGATTGATTTTGTATTTTTAAAATAAAACATTTCATTTTTCGTTGACTTAATGATATATTGATATAATTATATGGCAATTGATATTTTAATTTATTTAAGGAAATAACATGAAAACTATTCTCGCTGGAGTTAATTATTTTGCCGGTTGGTGGGAGCCCCTCCCCAACAAATGGCACCGTCACGCCGATTCATTTGCCATCGAACAAGGAGAAGACTGGCGCCCTGAGTTTCCTGAACGAGTCCCCCTCTTAGGTGAATTCAATAATCAAGAGACTTTGAACAAAGAGCTTGTAGTTGCCGGTGATTACGGCGTCGATTTCTTTCCTATCCTGTGGTATTACAACGAAAAAGATGCCGAACGCGAACCCCATAGCAGTCTACTCAACAACATTTTTGATGATTACCTTAATTCACCAAATGCAGACCGAGTTAACTTTTTTATCGAATTCTGTAATCACCCCCCTTTTGATGTCACCGAGGATTGGCAATGGCAAGAATGCCTTGATGCTTGGGAAAAAATTATTACTCACCCCTCTTACTTAAAGGTAGGTGGTAAAGCCCTCTTTAAAGTTCACGGTGCCGATTACTTTATTCAACAAAACAACAATGATATAGCACGTTGCAAAAAGCAGCTAGACTCAATCAGAGAACTCTTTCGCAGTAAAGGCATGGAAGTCATTATTGGGGCTGGAGTAATGACTGAACAACATATTGATGCAGACAACCCTATAGCTCATGTTTTTGATTTTACTTGTACCTATATGGACTTTCCAAACCTTGAGCCCAAAGATACGGATTATCCCTATGATCTGCTCGGAGAACACTGTCGTTTGGCTCGCCAAATACACAGCAAAGATGCGATTCCCTACATGCCTTATATGCCCGCTGGTTGGTCCCCCCGCCCGTGGCCAGATACCCGTGCCTGTTTTGATTTTCCCACGCGAGAAGAATGGCGTAAAGAACTTGAACTCATGCGCAACGATCTTCTAACTCTTCCAAATCTCGGCTTGCCCCTTGCTGATGGCAGCATTCAAGCCGCTTTTAATTCCTATGCTTGGAATGAATTTGGTGAGGGTGGTATAATTGCCCCTACTCACATAACTGAATACATGAAGTTAGAAGAATGGAGCGCTATTTTTAAGGCTGAACAAGTTCATAACGAACATGATTTAATCTTCAATTAATTCTGCTTCGCGCAATTTATTTTCATAATTATCCATACAGTGCGGCAAAGTCTCAGTCGCCGGGTCAAGGGCCGGCAGGTCCTTACGGGGAGTTCGAGGGGCGGAACTCCCTCTTGTGCGCAGCACCATGCCCTCTACTCTGGTCAATCGTAAATATTATCGCCAAGCTTTCGCAAAGACAGGATGAATTGCTTTATGGCAGAGTCCTAATACTTCACTTAGCCTGGGATGTAAATCCCAGGAATTAATATCCATCCAAAAAAAACAAAAGGCCCTCCCGTCGTTGACGGGAGGGCCTTTTGTATGTTTATAACCAAGCTATGCTTATTTTAAACTTCCAGGCTTAATATTATCTTTATCCCATTGCTGCCACATTTTGAGCATTTCATCATAGCGTTCGGGCTGAGATTTAGATAAATCATTTTTTTGCGCTTTATCTTTTGATAAGTTATAGAGAGCCGGCTTAGCCTTTGCCCAACCATTGCGCACTAGCATCCAATCTCCCTTGCGAATCGCCCAACCATTTTGTTCTGGCTTTTTTGACCAGGCATTATAGCGCCAATAGAGGCTCTCGTGAGGGTCACTTGTCTTTTGCCCATTCAAATAAGGAATGAGGTCGACACCATCGAGTTGCCATTGGTCTTTAATTGTTGCACCAGCTGCCACAAGAGCCGTAGGCTTGATATCCAAACTGATAATCGGTTTACCATAAACTTTGCCACGGGGAATTGTCCCCTTCCACTGCATGATAAAAGGCACGTGAATTCCTCCCTCTAGCATCTGAGACTTAGACCCACTATAAGGCGTACAAAGTGAAGCATTACCGGGGTACCCACCATTATCACTAATAAAGAAAATCAAGGTGTCTTTTTCAAGCTTATTATCTTTCAAAACTTTGAGCATGCGTCCTACATTATCATCCATACAGGCAATCATCGCTAAACTCGTACGACGCAAAGGGTCTTTGATGTGCTCGAAGCGTTTGAGATCCGATTCTTTAGCTTCCATGGGCACGTGAGGTGTGATATAGGAAACAAAGAGGAAGAAAGGCTTTTTCTTGTTGCGCTCAATAAATTCAATAGCCTCGCGCCCAAAAGCGTCGGTCGAATATTCTTTCATCTCAATCTTTTCTGGCCCGCGGTGCATTTGAACATTGTACTTTGAAGCACGATCTGCCCAATAAATATTACCGTCCTGATTCCAATATGTTTCATCAAAGCCGCGATTATAAGGGTAGGAGTGTTTTTTACTTGTTAAGCCCTATTTACCAATGTAGCCAGTAACATAGCCCTGCTCCTTCATACGTGTCCCCATAAGTGGAACAGAACGTGGTATGCCGGGATTATAGGCCCATTCATTAGATTCGAAGCCAAAGCGGTTCTGATAACGACCACTCAAGATGCCTGCTCTTGAAGGGCCACATTGTGGTGCTCTTACATAGGCCTCGGTAAAGCGTACACCATTTTGTGGCAGAGTATCGATATGCGGAGTACGCACATCATCGACTGAACCTTGGCAACTCAAATCTGCATAGCCCATATCATCGGCTAAAATCACAATGACGTTGGGTTTACGCTCTTTTTTATCTGCTTGAGACCAAGCTAAAAACGGGGTCAAGGCGAGTGATGCCCATGTAAGTAATTTACGATTCATGCTTATTTCTCCTTAAAGTTCCACTTCCACAAGACTGACTTCCTTAAACTCATTTGTTTGTGGATTCAGACTCAAAGTTTTAATTTCGTAGGGACCAAATTTCAGCTCTTCACTAATATTGTACCCCGGCAGGTCAACAATACAATTTTCAGCATTGCCGGACGATTCAAAGAGACGAATAATTATATCGTCGCTCTCTTCTGCTTTTTTAATCGCCGTGACTAAAATTGTGCCTTCACTCAATTTAATAAAGCCTTCAGTATCTAAATCACCTTTTCCTGAAGGGAAGAAGGCCAATGCCATGGGCTTTTCGTTATGGGCTATAGACTCTCTTTCGATTTCTTTAAAGCGCCCTTCTGCTGAAGAGGCGTTGAGCCAGGTTCTATAAATATGGTGCCCCTGATCAATTCTTGGCGAATACCGATCCTGCTTCATGATTTTACGACCAAAGAGGTTCATGCCCGCATAAGCCGGGGAACGCAACATGGAAACACGTAGCTCACCATCTTTAAAATCGGAGCCATAAGTACTGTCTGTAATGACCGAAAGAGCTGAATCTTCTTGTTCAGACTTAACGATCATCCAACGCTGGGCTACCGACTCACGGCCATCTTCGAATAAGCGATCATAGCCATAGGCAACCTGACCATAGAATTCAGGTTTTTGATCAACTGTAGCTAATGACATCTTGAGGAAGCGCTGTTTTTCATTCCAATGAACACGAGTCTCCATTTCAAGCTCAGAACCTTGATGCGCTAAATGGTACCTTTGACAAATATAAGAATCACCGTAACCGAATAAAGCTTCGACGGTAACTCTAGCATTACCATTTTCAACAATCCTGACGGGTTGAAGTTCCTCTACATGAACACCTGCAAATTTAGCCGCACGTTTAGGCGATAGTAAAGTGAATTCACCAATTACATTTCTAAATTCATAAATATCGGTTCCCCAGGCATCTTCATCATCGTGAAGAACAAGAAATTTTGCACCTCCTTTCTTGAGCATTTCTTTTCCTGCTACAATGTAGCTATCAATCAAACCACTTGTAGGATTTATCTCAACTCGCATTTCACCATTGTCAAAAACATAATTCTCTGTTGCCGAAATTTTTGGCGGTTTGGGCTGTTTAGGAATCACTTTTTCACGACAATCAACACGAGTCATTTGAGTCGGTGCTAACTCAACGATAAAAGAAACCTTTTTGCGCCAGTCCAGCGGTAAATTGGCTTGTTCATCCTCTACCTGACAAGGCAGAAGCTGATCATTCTGATAAACAAAAATATCGGTAAAGGAATCTTCACGATTTTGATTTTCTAACTGAAATTCACATTCCACGACTGTCTTGATTGGAAAGGGATGGGGATTGTAAATCAATATGGGGGTTTCACCCTCTTTAGCTCTTGGCTGCCCCTTTGCAAGTGCAAAGAATGCCCTAGCTTTAACCCGAGACAAAATCTCTAAACCGTGGTCCATGACCCGCAAACCAGCTTCCTCTACTGCCTCAATGGATGAACCAGGCAAAATGTCGTGAAATTCCGCTTTAGCTAAATCATACATGGCCTCACGCAATTCATCTTCAGGATATTTCATCAAGCCTTTTGACCAAGCAAAGACCGACATCTTCTCAGTCATGAATAAATAATTTTCTAATTGACGGTGCTTTTGCTTAATGCGGATTTGAGTTGTATAACAACCCACTAAGGTTGAATTTAAATCATTTTGACGAACGGGTAAAGAATCCTTGCGTTTTGCGAGCTGTTCAAAATAATTCTCAGGTGTGGAATGTACGACCTCATGGGTAGCGCTCAGCTTTTCCTTCAAATCTTTGAGCATAGCTAAATCCTTACGAGAAGCTCCACCACCGTGATTACCCACGCCCCAAAGAACCATCATATCGTCTTGATCGGCACAAAGTTCTTTAACTTCTTCTACTTTTTTACTCGCTTTTCCTAAGAAAGATAAATACAGATCATGGCTTCTGTGCGCCATTACTTGTGAGCCATCGTACCCTTCCCAGATAAAGTCCATCGCTTCCAGTTTCATTTCACGCTCTTCGGGACGACAGAAAATATAGGAATCGTAACCACTTTTAGCTAAGATCTGTACCAAGCCCCGCGTATGGCCAAAGGGATCAAAATTGATTGCGGTCGTGGGCACTTTGCCAAATTTATTTTTAAAGTACTGACGTCCCAGCATGATCTGACGAACAAAAGATTCACCACTAGTCATATTGCAGTCGGGCTGTAAATACCAGCCTCCCATAATGTGCCACTTACCCTCTTTGACGAGACGCTGAATCTTTACAAAAAGTTCCGGCTCATATTCCTCGACCCAACGGTAAAGAATCACTTCGTTGTGATTAAAAATAAAAGCCTCGCCTTCATACTCGTCACAAAATTCTGCCGCTTGACGAAAGGTGCCCAGCATCGCAGCCGCTCCCTCTTCCCATTCCCACAACCATTCAGGATCTAAATGGGCATTACAGACCAAATGTATTCTTTTCTTTTCTTGCTCAGACATAATTAAAAACCTTATTCATAATTGATAAATGCGTTATAAGATAAATCATTATATCAATTATACCAATAAGAATTCCCTAATACCTTCAAAAAGAAAACGGGATTCAGCCCAAATGAATACAGAAAATGGCTCATTAACAACTCACCAATCTTTCTGAATTAAGGACTTAGACTAAGTCTAATGAAAGTAAAAAAATTGCAGTCAAGTAAAAGCGCTTAGCTTTCTTGTTATTTTATGCGAAGATTTGAGCTTCTTCGCTAATAAACTTGCCCTCTTTTGTGTAATAGAACTTTTCAATCTATATTGCTACCGCATTAATAGCTGTAAGACTAAGAATACAAATTCTTTACGAGGATGTAAGATTATTACAAACACAAATCCTTGAAGTTCACTCAATGCACTTCATGGTTAAATTTCTTTCTTTTTCATGGGGCCATGAATAAAAAAGGGGCTATGTATTCATCTCAGTGCCATTCAGCTCAGTCCTTAGCGATTATCCATCGTAAAGATCAAGGTAATCAGTTATTTTTGCAGTCAAAAAATAAGGTAGATTAATTAAGGTAAATTCCTTACCATTGGGAGTTACACAGCTTTCCACCTTTAATCCTGACGCAGATAATCTCACAGCACACTTGCAAGCAGTCTCATCAATGAAAAGATGAAGCGACTTTAACGAACCAACAGCCCCGGACTTAACTTCTATGGGGATAAGCTCTGTGCGATGCTGAATGAGAAAATCAACTTCAGCATTAGAACGAGCACTTTCTCGAACCCAGAAACAGAGCTTCTGAAGTTGATTAGTTTGTCCCGCTATTAGCTCCTGTGCCACAATATGTTCAGCCATCAATCCTTTATAGAAGCCGTGCAGATCTTCTTTAAGCAGGTAGTGCTGTTGTAATCCAACGAAATAGTTCACCAGACCTGTGTCAAGGAACTGCAATTTAGGATGTTTTTTAAAGTCTGGTATAATTGGAAGTTCAAGTGAAACACTTGGATAAAGCCGCTTTACAAGCATTGCACTTTCTAGAGCTTTGACTGCTTCACCCACTTCTCTTGCTTTATAGTTAGAGTTCCCAAACCCTCCCAATTTGATTCGTTTAGAAGCTTCAAAAGGGGCTGTTTGAATTACATGCTTAAGGACTTTATTAAGTGTACTATTTTTTGCATACTTGCCGGCATCATCAATATATGAAAGCAGGAGGTTTTGATATGTCGAATTAAGAGAAGTAATAGAACGCTTAGTGATATAGTGTGCTATTACCTCGGGCATACCACCAAGTAATGTGTATGTGTGGAATAAATCAAATAGCTTTGCTACAGAAAATCGTGGAACCGGAGTTGTCGAATAAGCATTTAATGCGGCCTTCTCTCCTGTTGCTTCAAGAAACTCCTCAAATGTTAAGGGGTGCATAAATTGAAACTCAACTCTGCCTACCGGGAAGCTGATATGGCTGGCGGAAATATATGTTTCTAGTAATGATCCAGCTGCAACCACATGCAGCTGGGGCAAGTGCTCAAAAAAATAGCGTAGAATCGCAATAGCAGCTGGCGAGTTCTGAATTTCGTCGATAAAAAGCAGCATGCTACCACCATTGACCTCAATATTCTTTGTCAATAAAATAGCCTCAAATAATTCATCTACAGGCAACTTATGATCAAATAAATCAAGCTCTTCTTTGTTTTCCAAGTTGAGATATATGTATTGATCGAATGACTCTGAAAAAATATTTACAGCTGAGGTTTTACCAACTTGCCGTGCCCCACGAAGAATCAGTGGTTTTCGGTCAGCTCTCTTACGCCATTGTTCCAATTCCCTGCAGACCGTTCTGTTAAACATAGATATTCCCATTTTAGTGTTCTATTTAACATATATCAAAAAGGATACTAAACCAAGCTTATCTGTAACAAAGTATAGGGTATTTTTAGATATTTTTGTTCCATTATCCAGGGTGTTTATCTCTAAAAATGCACTAAAACACATGCTGTTTAATTTTATGGTGCTAAAAAAAGCTTATCCCAATAAATACGAAAGACAAAAGCTTTCATCACAGAGCCACTGAGTTTATATAAAAGGATATTCACCAGAATTAGTAGATAAAACTTAATTTTACAGAGCTTCAACGGCAGACCACTCGGTCTTTATTGATGATAAGCTATCATCAATTAAAGTAATGAGGGAATGAATTTGAGAAAAGGAACTTGTCTCATTAGCTTTAGCACAGGCAATTTGCGGAAGGCGCAACTTTTGATTCCCCTTGGGTGCCGGAACTTTATAACTTGGCTATTGCTTCTCGAGAAATTAAACCTAATGCGTAAGCTTGAATGGCAGCATTGCCAAGTGAGGTCGCTTCAAAGGCCCCCATACGAACGGGGCAATCACAGAGTTCTTGGGTCATTTCTACGAGAAGTTGATTGCGTCCGCCGCCACCGAGAATGGTAAGTTGCTGAGCTTTCTGCCCAGAAACTTGTTCCAATTCCTTGAGGGTTTTTCCATAGGCATGAGCGAGCCCTCGCATGACAGCGCGACTTATACTGCCCTCGTCATCGGTCAGCTCTACACCTCGATCAGCAAACCATTTAATCACGCGATCGGCGTAAGGGTTTTCTTTGCTGTGCTGCTCAAAAAAGATCTCATCATCCACATCTAGTACTAAATTTACATCTTTTGCGGACCGCGCAAATTCCACTAACTCGGGATAAGTCCAGGCGGCACCGCCCTCTTCATTCCATGTTCTACGGCAATTCTGTAAAACCCAAAGCCCCATAATATTTTTTAGGGGACGGCTTCGACCATCCCAAGCGAGTTCATTGCTGAGTAAAGCATCTTTGGCTGCTTGGCTCATCAAAGCTTTGCCACTAATCATCCCCATCAAACTCCATGTCCCTGATGAAATAAAAAATTGCCCTTCACCTGGGGGCGTCAGCACAACGGCAGAGCCCGTATCATGAGCCGCACAAGTCAAAACTTTTACTGAGGGCGACAAGCCCGTTAATTGACTGGTTTCTGAACTCACACAAGCTAAGTCTGTCCCACTCTTAGTTAAGGGCTTATCAAAAATAGCCAAACCACCAAGACCAAGCTTAGTAATTAGATCAAGATCCCATGCTGAGCCATCGGGCTTAGCGATGCCCGTTGAACTGGCATTGGTCCATTCATTAGACTTAACTCCGCTGAGCTTCCACGCCAAATAATCCGGTATAGTCAGCATCCAATCAGCTTTATTTAATTTTTCAGGATCAGATTTTTGCAAGGCTAACAACTGAAAAATGGTATTGAAGGGAAGATTGCGTATCCCCGTGCGCTCCCAGATCACATTAGCACCAAACTTGGCCTCCACTTCTTCAACGATTCCTTCAGTACGGGAATCACGGTAACAAACAGCTTCTTCAATGACATTGTCATCCGCATCCAATAAGGCATAGTCCACCGCCCAAGTGTCGCAAGCTATACTCACAATGCGATCACCGTATTGTTTGGCCGCAGTACTGAGCCCTTCAATGATCCCAGCCCACAAGGCATCCATATCCCAACGTAAATGTCCATCTTTAAAACGTGGTTTATTGAGAAAGCGTCCCATTTCCACAAGTTTAACTTGTTCATTGAGTTCAGCCGCTATCACGCGCCCACTCTCAGCTCCTAAATCAACCGCTATTACAACTGAATTCATCATGAGTCCTAGTTTCATAAATAAAAAATTTGCTGAGTTAAACATCGATCTTTATAATAATGACTCAGTCTACAACAAAATTAATTGAAACAAAAATTATTCAACATAAAAAAACAATATTTTAGATAAAAATACATAAAAACAAAGAAATTATTTGATAAAATGTTTGAAACAGGCAAAAAAGACTCTAGAATAATATCAATAACATAAATCACTCTAAATATCAGGAGCACACATGAACTTAGATCGCAACCAAATAACTGACTGCAATAAGCAGCTCATGAACTTTCATCAACAAGAACTCGATATTGTTAGCGCTAAGCTTGATCAACAAGGCATTAATTCCGAAGAGGTCATCGCTGACATCATTAAACTACAAGTTGCCACTCCCTCTTGGGCCCTAGGTACTGGTGCTACTCGTTTCGGTCGCTTCCCTGGTGGCGGCGAGCCCGCTACGCTCGAAGAAAAGATTTCTGATGTGGGGATTCTCAAACAGCTATCTGGCCAAACATCTTCTATCTCACTTCACATTCCTTGGGATATTCCTGACAATGCCGAAGAAGTAAAAGAGTTGGCAGCGAGCTATGGTCTGACATTTGATAGCATGAACTCAAATACATTTATGAATGACCCGCGCGGCGCTAACACACCCAATGGCCTCTCTTATAAATATGGTTCCATGTGCAATACTCAAGAAGCTGTTCGCGAACAAGCTATCCAACACAATATCGACGTGATTGAATACGGTAAGCGCCTTGGTTCTGATTCTCTTACTGTATGGTTAGCCGATGGTTCTAACTACCCTGGCCAAGCCAACTTCCGCAAACAATTCGAAAATGTTCAAGATTCTTTACAACAAATTTATAAACAAATGCCTGAAGACTGGTTCATGTTTACCGAACACAAGCCCTTCGAACCAAACTTTTATTCTACAGTTAATAATGACTGGGGCTCTAACCTGCTTCTCGCTAAGGGAACGGGTGAGCGCTGTTTGTGTTTAGTGGACTTAGGTCACCACCTACCCAACACTAATATCGAGCAAGTTGTATCACGCGTCATTATGGAAAAACGCCTTGCTGGCTTCCATTTCAATGATTCAAAATACAGTGATGATGATTTAACTGTTGGTTCACTCAAACCTTATCAACTCTTCCTCATCTTCAACGAACTCGTGGAATACATGAAGGGCGATGAAAAACAAGATAATGAGCTCGCTTGGATGATCGATGCGTCGCACAATACAAAGGACCCCATGGAAGATCTCCTCCAGTCTTTCGACGCCATCGCCCTCGCCTATGCTCAAGCCCTCATCATTCCTAGAACTCAGCTCAATGAGCTCCAATTCAATAATGACGTCGCAGGTGGCCAAGAGCTTATTCAAAACGCCTACCGCACTGATGTACGCCCTCTCATTCGCGAGGCTCGCATGAGACAAGGTGGAGCTTTTGATCCCCTCGCTGCTTACCGCGCTTTAGAAGTTCGCAAACAACTCATTGATGCACGCGGCACTCGCGTTGCGGTCACTGGTCTATAATTTTTAGTAATTAAGGAAATAGAAAAATGTCAAAAACATACAAACATGTAAACTACCTTTGGGATGATGCTAAGGCTGATTCATTAGACGAAGTCGAAAAGCTTATCTACCGTTCAAATATCCTCGGTGATGATCAAAGAATCACTAACACGGGTGGTGGCAACACTTCGGCCAAAATCATCGAAAAAGATCCTGTGACGGGCGAAGACGTAGAAGTTCTTTGGGTCAAGGGCTCTGGCGGTGATTTGAGAACGAGCAAGAAAGCAAACTTCGCTTCGCTCTACCAAGATAAGCTCATCAACTTACAGCCACTCTACACTAACAACCCTGAATCAGGTGTTAAAACAGCTATTGAAGACTACATGGTTGGCATGTACCCGCACTGTACCTTCAACAATAATCCTCGCGCCTCATCTATCGATACGCCCCTACACTCCTTTATCCCCTTTAAGCATGTGGATCACATGCACCCCAACTCTGTGATTGCGCTTGCGGCTTGTAAAAATAGTGAGGCCCTAACTAAAGAAATCTTTGGCGATGATATTATCTGGACGCCTTGGCAACGCCCAGGTTTTGACCTCGGTCTTCAATTGCAAGAAATCTGTAAAAAGCACCCCAATGCCAAAGGCGTACTACTCGCTGGCCACGGTATCATCAACTGGGCTGACGATAACAAAGAGTGTTATGACCTCTCTTTAGACCTCATCGAAAAAGCTGCTGAATACATTGAAGCACGCGACAAAGGCGAAATGACTTTTGGTGGCGCTAAATACACTTCTTTAGACGAAGAAACACGTGACGATGTACTTGCTCAAATTCTTCCTTCACTTCGCGGTCTCGTTTCGACTGAGAAGAAAATGATTGGTACAATCCACTCGGATGATACGATCCTGCGCTTTGTGAATTCACAAGATGCTGACCGTCTTTCTAAGCTCGGAACCTCTTGTCCAGATCACTTCCTTCGTACTAAGATCCAACCCCTTTATGTGGATTGGGATCCTGCCTCTGGCGACGTAGCCGAGCTCAAGCGTTTACTCGCTGAAGGCGTAGAGGCATACAAGGCTGACTACCAAACATACTACGAAACTTGTAAAAGAGATAATTCTCCCGCTATTCGCCCTTCCAATCCCTCTATCTGCCTCATCCCGGGCATTGGCATGGTCGCTTGGGGTAAAAACAAGTCAGAGAGCCGCGTAACTGCAGAGTTCTACAACTGTGCCCTCGAAGTTATGCGTGGTGCTGAGGCCATGGATGAATATATCGCCCTCCCTCAACAAGAAGCCTTCGACATCGAATATTGGTTACTCGAAGAAGCTAAACTGCAACGCATGCCTGCTGAAAAAGAATTCGCCCGCAATGTCGTCGTCGTTGTTGGCGCCGGTTCAGGCATTGGCAAATCCACTGCTCATCGCGTTGCCAAAGAAGGCGCTCACGTGGTTTGTGTTGACCTCAATGCCGAAGCTGCACAATCAACTGCCGATGAACTCATAGAAATTTATGGTCATGGTATCGGTGTATCTGGAACGGGCATTTCTAAATGTGGTCCCGCTATTGCGCTCAGCGCAAATATCACTGATCGTGAAAGTATTCAAGCCATGTACAAGCAAATCACCCTCGCTTACGGTGGTATTGATAACGTTATTGTGACTGCTGGTATTTTTGTTCCATCGGATACAACTGGCTATATCCCTGATGAAAAATGGGGTTTAACTTTCGATATCAACGTCAAAGGCCTCTTTATGGTCGCAGACGAAGGCAACAAAGTCTGGAAGCAACAAGGACTCAAGGGCTCACTCGTTCTCACGACTAGCGTAAATGCGGCCGTCGCAAAACGTGGTTCTCTAGCTTACGACACGTCAAAAGCCGCTGCCAATCACTTAATTCGCGAACTTGCCGTCGACATGGCTCCCCTCGTACGTGTCAATGGCTTAGCTCCTGCCACAGTTGTCAAGGGCTCGTCCATGTTCCCACGTGATCGAGTTATAGGTTCACTTGCCAAATATAGCATTGAATATAGCGAAGAATGGCCGACGGAAAAACTCCGTAATTCCCTCGCAGAATTCTATGCCCAAAGAACGCTCACCAAAGAACCCATCACACCAGAAGATCAAGCCGAATGCGCTTATGTACTCGCTAGTAGCATGCTAAGTAAAAGTACTGGCCAAGTCATCTCTGTTGATGGTGGCCTACACGAGGCCTTCCTCAGATAAACGCAATTCATTTCACCCTCTTGTAAAAAAGGGGGTGATTTTTTTAAGACTCTTACTATTTTAGCAAAAAAAGGATCCTTTAATGTCAGTAACCGCAGACTTACGCCATAAAAATATTATTGATTTCCTCAAACTCAATGGAGAATCAAAAGTCATTGATTTGTCCCATGAGTTCCAAGTTACCGAAGAAACCATTCGACGGGATTTAGGTAGATTAGAAAATGAGGGTAAACTGATCCGCAAACATGGTGGCGCCATACTGCAAGAACAATCACTATTGATTGAGCAAAGCTTTGAACAAAGACAGATTCAAAATATTAAAGAAAAAACTGCCATTGCTGAACATGCTTTGAGCCTTATTTCAGAAGGTGAAACCATTTTCATGGATGGCAGCACCACCACCTGGCAGATGTCTAAAATCATGCCCGATATTAAAATTACAGTTATCACTGATTCCCTACGAGTCTTTGTCAATTTATCCAATCACAGCAATATCAGCCTGATCTCAATTGGCGGTAAACTTTGGCATAGTACACAAACCCTAGTGGGACCCACTGCCATCAGTACCATACAGAATTACTTTGTCGATAAATACTTTTTTTCTTGCCAAGGGATAGATAAAGATTGGGGCATTAGCGATAACAACAACGATGTAGCCTCGGTCAAAAGTGCGATGATCGCAAATTCCAACCAAAAAATCCTCCTAGTCGATCATAGCAAAATACAAAAAAAATCCCTCGTGCGTTTTGCTGCCTTAGATCAAATTAACCACCTCATTACTGATCAAAAATGTCCGCAGGAAAACATTGACTCCCTAAAAGAACATATCGCTTCCATCACTATCGTTTAACACCCCCCTTTACATTCACTATTTTTAGCTAGACGGGAGTTCTCTCACCTTTGATCCTGAGCCTATAGCAAGCTACCCACATGACCTTATTTTAAAAAATCGTACTCCGGGTTCACACATTTGCCTTTAGAGTTCTTATAAACCTTTTCTAATTCTTCTTTACTTGGTGGTTGTTGGCCCTTATCATCGGTCGTTTGCTCCCAATGCACAAGCTGCGCTCGATGTTTTTTGAGTACGGACGCATACTCCGGGTTCAGCGCTAAGTTGTGTAATTGATGGGGGTCGTTAATAACATCGTACAATTCCTCAACTTTTCTTTTGGAGGCATCATGGTATGAGGCCTGAAGATCTGACAACTTTCCCTCTGTATACAATTTTCTAAGGTTCACAAAGGTCGCATAGCCATCTCGATAGGCGGCTTGATAAAGCGGTCGATCAGTCATGTGATTTTTTATATAGAGGAACTTTTCACTACGCACTGAGCGTACGCGATCAATGGCATTGCCCATGCGGTCTTTTGCGGAAATCACAAACTCACGGGGCTGATAATTTTTCGCAAAGAGCTTTTTCCCTTCCATGAACTCCGGCACTTCCAAACCCGCTAAATCAATTGAGCTGGTGGTAATATCGATACCACTCACTAAGTCATTTCTCACCTTGCCCAGCTCGTGGAGTTTCCGGATTCCCTGCGGCCAATGAACGATCAAGGGAACCTTAATCCCCTCATCATAGAGGTGCTGCTTAGCCCGGGGCATGGGGCATCCGTGATCGGTAAAAAAGAAAACGATTGTATTGTCCCAAAGTTCATAGTCTTTCAAGGCTTTGATGATGGCTCCCACTTGGCTATCACAAAAAGCGATTTGTTCATAATGACGGGCAATGGCATTGCGCATCACAGCGGTATCCGGATACTGAGGCGGAACTTTTATAGCGCTTTGTTTTACACGGCTATAAGCGGAGGGTTTTCTGCCGACTTCCCCCTGATACTTTCCACCCGAAAGTTGGATCTGCCCGAAAAACTGCTTTCCCTTCAACTGTTCCAAGCAAGTTAGATCATGGCCTTTTAGATGACTTGAAACAACTTTTTTTGAGGGGCGTTTAAATTCCGGAGAAAATAAATCATGGTATTGATAAGAAAAATTATAATCCGTCTTCTGCTCATTGAAGGTCAGGTAACCCGCCTCGCGAAAGACTTGCGCTATGGTGCTAATTCCCTCGGGCAGAGGCTTCTTAATCATTGTGCGGTGCTGGTGCAATCCATGACTTGTCTGCATCGTTCCGGTAATGAGTGCCGAACGACTGGTGGAACACACCGGTGAAGGCATGTAAGCCCGTTCAAACTTTACTCCATTGATAGCCAGACTATCGATATTTGGCGTCGCAGCTGTCTCGTCTCCATAACAGCCCAGCCATCCACTCATATCATCGACAACAATCCATAGAACATTTGGCGCGTCTTTAGCAAAAGTTGAATGACTTAAAATAAAAAGCGTGAGTATTGCTACTATTTTGTTCATGAAATAAAGCCTCTATAAATATTTCTTTTTATAAAATTGTCTTAGATAAAGCTAATGACACCAAGGCTTATAGCTTTTTGCATTATTTGATAGCATGGGGGAATTTTCGATCACCGATTTGTTCCATCCACTTGGACATAGATCTTTTTAATTCATTTAGTATGGGGAGCTGTTCCGGCTTTCCTGTTTGATTGCTCAGCTCATAGGGATCTTTGCTTTGGTTGTAGAGGAATTGTTCATCTGTTCCAGTCAGAATATACTTCCATTTTTTATTTCGAGCCATACGATGTCCTTCGCCTACTTTGGCGCCAACGCCAACACATTCACTAAAAACCACCTGCCGAACATTTGCTTTTTCATCTTTAAAAATGGGGAGGAGTGATTTTCCCATGAGATGATTTGGTAATGGAACTCCGGCTAGGTCCAAAAGACTGGGATAAAGGTCTAAGCTGGACACAAGTGCATCCGATCTTTTTCCTTTGCTTGTAAGCTGACTCCAGTTGATGAACATCGGCACGCGTACAGATTCTTCATGCATAGTTATTTTATTGCCTAAGCCGTGATTCCCCAAATGGTAACCGTTGTCAGATAAGAAAACAATAACTGTATTATCCTTGATCCCCAATTGCTCCATATTCTCAATCATTTGCCCAACTTGTGAATCTAAATGACTGATGACAGCGTAGTATGCTTTGATAAAAGAGCGCATGGTAGCTTCGTTTCGAGGAGGACCACCCGGCAGCTTTTTCCATACTTTTGTATAGTTGCTATCACGATGAAAATTTTCTCCCGGCTTACCCTGATTGAAGACACTGGATGGAAGTGGCTCCTCCAGGTAATTGGCGTCGAGTTTTAACTCATTTTCATTATACAGATCAAGCCATTTTTGTTGAGGGTAAAGTGGCAGGTGAGGTTGTCGAGGTGCCAACCAAAGAAAAAAAGGCTTGGAGCTTTTAGCTGCTTTTTGTAAAAAAGAATTGGCCCTTTTGAAAGTTTCCACATCATCATGACCCTTAGTTTCTTCACCTTCGTCAAAACCATAAGATTTAGGCGGGCCAATATGTGACTTCCCCCAAAATGCGCAATGGTATCCCGCTTTTTTCATCTGACGAGGTAAAGACTGCTCCGCCCTCTCAGCACCAGCATAATACTTTTTAAAAGCTTTATGATTTAAAGCAACAACGCCATTCTGCTGCGGGTAAACACCGGACATCATGGCTGCGCGACTGGCGGTGCAGATGGGAGAAGCTACATAGACATTATTGAGAATAAGACCTTCTCTTGCCAACTTATCTAGGTGGGGAGTCTTTACAGCCGGGTTATTGTAAGCAATCGCACGATAGACTTGGTCATCGGTAAAAATAACCAGGATATTCGGCTTCGTGTTTTTCAGGGAATCCCCAGCGAAAACACTAAGATTCAAAGTTGTCAAAAAGTATAATAGCAACACAAGTTGGCGCATATGATTTAACCCTTTTTTTAAGCTTTATTAAAAACTTTTATTTATTGGCTTCAGATGCTGCAAAAGCTTTGTGACCGGTTGATTTTTTACCTAGGATGGGAGCGCGTTCCTGGGGAACTTGCTTGCGGTGCTTGGCAATAATTGAGGCGTACTCGGGGTTTTTGATTTGATTATGCCACTCGTGGGTATCTTTGCTGCGGTCGTAAAATTCTTCTGAGCCATCGTTATAGTGGATATAGCGGTAGCGTTCAGAGACGATGGCATAGTTTCCTGGACCGAAGCTCGTACGAGCGTAATGCGGCCAGTCACTTTGCGGATTACGCAAAAGTGGTACAAGAGAATTACCCTCAAGTTTGGGGTCGGATTTTAGTCCAGTGAGTTCCAGTAAAGTTGGGTAGATATCGAGAAGCTGCGTTGGCTTGTGAGTTACACCTGGCTTAATTCCGGGGCCTGAGATCATCATGGGTACACGTGCACCATCTTCCCAGAGGCTACGCTTGGCATAGCGTTCTTTCTCACCCAAGTGAAAGCCATGATCACTGTATAGCACAACGTAAGTATTATCCTTGTGAGGGCTGGCATCTAGGGCATCGAGAATTTTGCCTACCTGAGCATCCACAAAAGAAACACAGGCGAGGTAGGATTGCACGAGCTTTTTCTCTTCTTTATTTTCTATCACCCATTCATAAGTGGGGGCCACGTGTTTTTCCCGCGTTAAGTCGACACCATATTGAGGGATACCTTCGATATCATTTTTTCTCATTTTTGGCATTTGGACTGACTCGAGGGGGTACATATCAAACCATTTTTGCGGAGCAAACTGCGGGACGTGAGGACGGTAAAAACCGATGCCCATAAAGAAGGGTTGATCGTAATCACGAGCAAGCCTTTCCTTGCCCCAAGCAGCAATCTTTACATCCGGCATTTGCTCGTCACGCTCTGGGTAAACACCCCAATCCCAGAGTGGATGACCGGGAAATGAAGTAATTTTCTTTTTGGGGATGGGACCAAAACCCCCAAAACTCCCGCCATACTCTTTAAAATATTTTTTATTTTCTTGGTTGTGAAACAATTTACCGGCGGCACTCACATGGTAGCCCTCGGCTTCGAAACGCTTGGGCATAACGAGGTGACCTTTTGCCTTAGGTGAAGTCCCAACACTTGGGTTTAAAAAGTAAATGCCCGTTGTGCTTGGGTATAAAGAAGTCATCATACTCCCGCGAGAAGGGTTGCACACCGGTGACTGACATTGTGTATTGGTGAAAAGAACACCGCGATTAGCCAAGCGATCCATATTGGGGGTTTTTGCCTGCGGGTGACCACCGAGAACACCTATCCAGTCATTGAGATCATCCACCGCAATAAGCAAGACATTGGGCTTTTCCTGAGCAAAAAGCGCTGTTGATCCCATGAACAGAGATAAAATAATCAGACGAGTTATTTTTTTCATTGGTTTTACCTTATTTTTTAAGAAAGGCAGCAAAGCTTTCCTTTATTATTAATAAATTTTAGATTCGTTTAAAGATTTACATGATTGCCCACAGGTATGCGATCCATACGAGAAGGACGCTGTCCCTCTCGAGCTCTCCCTGTAAGGATTTGCCAATCCTTAACCAGGCGACTAGGAACTTTATGGATAATTATGTAGATTTAAGTAGGCTCAATTGGAGTTATTTAGATTTCCTTTTCGATAACTTATTACGTTCACTCACCTTTTTTACTTCTGCAGTTGCCTTCTTGGGCAGCCACTGGGCAAGTTCATCGCGGATTGATTTATAATTCGGATCATTGATCAAATTCTTATATTCATCCGGGTCATTTTTATGATCATAGAGTTCTTCTGCACCGTCTTCATAAGAAATGAAACGCCAGTCACGAGTTCTAACTGCATGATTTCCGTAATAAGAGGATATGATTGCAGGTTGTTTACGTTCACTTAGCGGATTTTTAAGTTGTGGCATTAATGAAATCCCATCCAATTTCTTAGGCGCTTTGACTCCGCATAAGTCGACTAATGTTGGGTAGATATCGATTAAACTTGCCGGTTCTAGACAAGCTTCTCCAGATTCTATACCCGGCCCGTAAACTAATAAAGGTACTTTAGTGGATTCTTCCCACAAGGTGCGTTTAGCCCAATGCTCTTTTTCGCCCAAATGAAAACCGTGATCACTCCATAAAATGACAATTGTATTATCGGCGTATTTACTGTTTTTTAGTGCGTCGATGACACGTCCTACACACGCATCTACAAAACTAATGGAGGCTAAATAAGCATGGGTGAGTTTTCTGTGCGAATCAGTCGCCAAGACTTCTTTGTGAGTGGGAGCTACAGCATAGTCGTTGATCGATAGGAAATTTTTCGGCACATCATCCAAATCGGATTTTGGTGAAGGAGCCAGTACAATTGACTCTTCATCGTAGAGATTAAACCATTTAGGCGGAACCAGCAAGGGAACATGAGGTCGGAAAAATCCAACTGACATAAAAAAGGGTTTATCAAAATCTTCCTGCAGAGCTTGAGCTGCATTGTGAGCCAATTTCATATCATGGGCTTGTGCATCAGTCCCTGGGTGCTGTCCCCAATCCCAAGCCCTACTCCAGCCTTCGGGAAGGTTTAATGGCTGCTTTGGTTTTGGACCGGAATGGCCTTTAATCAAACTGCGATCATTATCATTTGCGACAGAGCCTTTGAAGCCATGATGCAAAACTTTGCCCCCTGCCAGCGTGTAGTAACCTTGATTTTTAAAATGGCGCTGAATCGTTAATACGTCTTTGAGAGCCGGAATTGATTGGTAACTAGGGCCGATTTCATAACTGCCATGAGTCGTGGCTGCAAGGCCTGACATGACGCTCACACGCGAAGAAGAACAGACCGGCACCGCACAGTGAGCATTGGCAAAAATGCGCCCGCTATTGGCAAGCTTATCCATGTGGGGAGTTTTCACCTGCGGGTGGCCACCTAAAAAACCCGTCCAATCATTTAAATCATCTATAGAGATCATCAAGACATTGGGCTTTTCCTGAGCAAATATGCTCGAGATAAAAGCTATGTAGCAAAGAAATTTCTTCATATATCTATTTCTTTTGCAGGAACAAGTAGGTTCCTTTTTTGTTACTCACTAGGATATCATTGAGGCCATCTTTATTGACATCCCCCGCACTAAACTGAGTTCCGACACCTGAATTGTTATCGATTTTTATGGGCTTGTAATAAGCCTGGCCGTTTTCGTGAACAAGTTGAAAAATATAAAGTACGGCCGGCGCCATAGGTTCGGCATCGCCTTTTGGCCCGTGAGCCCAGTAACGCTTACCAGTGACAATATCCTTTAGTCCATCATTATTCATATCTACATGTTCAATAGCATGTAACTGAGTAAACTTCACTCCGAACTTATTATCCTTTGCTTGAGTTCCCATAATGACTTGCTTGGAAAAGCTTTTGTTATCAATATTCTTAAACCAGTAGAGACCATAGCCATGAGCATTGCCGGAGGTAATGACATCGTTACGCCCATCACCATCCACATCATAAGTAAACATTTGAGCGCCACAATGGCGTTCACCATTAGAAAATTGTTGCTTGTGATAAACCCACTCCTGCCCTGGCTTGGCATCCTTGGGTTGCTCTAACCAACCGTGACCCGCCAGCATATCCATTAGGCCATCATTATTTACATCACCCATGCCGATTCCGTGGGTGTACTTATGCCATTTGCCTTTAGTTGAGATTTTGTGAAAAAACCATTTATCCAAAGGGTTTTTGGGGTTCATTTTTGCATAGCCAAAGTAACCATCGTAATTGCAAATAAGCTCTTCTGTCCCGTCGCCATCGACATCTAAGAGTTGGGGAGATTCATTATCCACTACATCCCACAAGGCAACTTCCTGCCATTGACCCTGACCCTTACCTGGGTTGAGGTAGGCATACAAGGGGGAGCCTGGTAAACCCACAAGAAGTATATCATTGTGACCATCCTTATTGATGTCTCTCACCCAATTGCCAAAGGAATTGGAGTACTTAATGGGCGTGTAGGCATTATTCTTAACTGGCGTATGTTTTTTACTGCCATCAAGCTCGCGAATTTGATGTTTGACTTTGTATTCGGGGCCCTCCCACCAAAAACTGCCAGCCACGAGGTCGTTCACACCGTCGCCATTGAGATCGCCATAAGCGGCGCCTTCCGAATAAAAGGATTTACTTATCGTGATTTTCTCATAATCTGCGCTAATAACTTGTCCATTTTTAGCAATGAGGCTTAGGTTTTCTGTGCCACTGTGATCGGGAGTATGATCTGCGACTAGGGCAATATTGAGGCTCATTAAAGCCGTAGTGAGTAATAATTTTTTCATTGTTTTTCTCTCTTTCATGTTAAACTTTGTAAACTTATTGTCTTGAGTCGCGTATTTGGTGACATATTTTTTAAAAATAGCTTTGTAAATAAGTAATATTCATAAAATGAGCTTATTTAAGGATATACATTATATCTTGGATTTATATAAACTATATCACTAAGTTTATAACAAATTCGGCACAGATATTTCTTTGTGTTACGCAGCTAAAACACGTTTATTGTAAACGTAAACGGAATTTCGTGAGAGACCAAGTTCCAACGCAAGCTGCGCACCTTTTTCACCAGCAGCCAATTTTTAATTATTGTAAATCAGTCATCTTTGAGTAGGCGCAGGCGATCGAATTTCATTTGCTGCTTGGGAACTTGCGAAACAAAACGAATGATTTTAAGACCGGGCGCATCAAATTTCGCCACACCTAAGTTTAACTTAGTAAGCTTTTTCTGCGCTGGAAATTGAGCGATCTTTTTCATTGGGTAGCCATTATCCGATTGCGCGGCATCATTTTTCACATCATCGACTTGGACTAAAAAATTGCCCTTAGCTGACATCTCGGCTTCCAAGCGGTAAGCTCCCGGACTTTGGACTTCTAAAATCAAATCGATATAGCTGCCCTTTCCTGCATTGAGATCGGCGTAGAGCATTTTACTAGATTCGTCTTTACTTCTCAAGTAATGACAATTGCCACGCAATTTATAATCTGCCGAGGTCTGGGCGGGAATCAGTTCAGCCTCGATCCAACCGTCCTCAGGTATAAGTGGATAAGTAAAGGAAAGATGTTTTTCCATCTTTTCAATAAGCGATGCATACTCAGGATTTTTGGCCAAGTTACGAAATTCATGGGGATCACTAGCTAGTTTATATAACTCTGTTTCACCTGTTGCTAAACGAGTCATGCGGTAATCATTGGAAAGAATCGATTCAAAAAATACGCCATCCATTTGGCTCGTCATTTGCACTGGTTTATCCCAGTCCATTTGTGGATTTTTGAGCAATGGAAGCAAACTATTGCCATCTAGTTTTTGTGGCGGCTTTGGTAATCCCAGTAAATCAACGAGCGTTGGGTAGAGGTCCAAAAGCGAAACGGCTTTATTACACATCACCCCTTTCTCTAAACCCGGTCCGGCAATCATAAAATTACTGCGTGAGGAATCGTACCAGGGTTTAATTTTTGACCAGGCACTTTTCTCTCCCAGCATGTAACCGTGATCACTCCACAGCACCACATAGCCCGTTTCGGCATGGGAACTGGAGTACCAGGCATCTAAAAGGCGGCCGACTTGCTCATCAGCAAAAGTCACACTTGCCAAGTAAGCCCTTACAAACTGCTTATCGTAGCCCTTTTTTACTAGATTTTCATGATAGCCCTTACCGAACTTAGCCTCTAAACCAGCGACTAACTTAAAACGCTCTGGCAAGTCATCGAGGTCATCGCTGCGCGCTTCAGGTAGCTGCAGGTTTTCCAGCGGATACATATCAAAATACTCCTGTGGCACAATCCACGGAACGTGGGGCCGATAAATCCCCACCGAAAGTAATAAAGAGGATTTAAGTGACTGAATCTTTTCTATGCCAAGACTAGCCGCTTTGTAGTCAGACATTTCTGTGACTGGTACATCGGCAATATCCCAAACAGCAGATGAATTGAGTCTAATCCCCACGCCCTTAACTTTACTTACCTTTTGGGGTGCCGGTATGTAAGTATCGAACTCAGGTTTATCTCCTTTATGAAAATTCTTGGCAATGCCAATGCTTTGCCAGCCATTTTGTGAAAAGAGCTTAGGAATTGTGACCGCTTCTTCCCCCGCGTAAAAACGCCAGGGCCGACGACCATTATCATTGGAAATATTACCGGAGCGCCAAGGGGCTATACCAGTAAAGAAGGCTGGACGAGAGGGTACGCAGGAAGGCGAGGCACAGATCGCATTACTGAAGGTAATACCGCGCTCTGCTAAGCGTTTAATATGGGGCGTAATCGCTTGTGGATGTCCCTGCAAGACTTCGTTCCAATCATTCCAGTCATCCACATTAATCAGCAGCACGCTGGGCTTTTTGTCCAATGCCAATAAAGGTAAACTTATTAAACAAAATAAAAGGAATAAAAAATTTCTCATTAATCTCTCTCTATAGTGAGTAAGGCACTATCAATGAGCTTGAGTGCCGTCGTTACTGAGCCATCGGGATAATAGGCTTGCCAAGCCTCTTCCTGTTGATCGTACTTTGAGTAGCCCATGAGCTCAAAAACCTGAAAAGCCGTGGGGTACTTATTATCTATTTCAATTCTGTATATCATGCTGGGCTGATCCTGGTAAGACTCATTGCCGTCGCCGAGCTGATTCACTTCGATCATCAAATAAAAGGGCTCTTCATTTCTTTCGGGTAAAATATAATCGCGCGGATCAAAGGAGCTGTTGGGAGTCGCCCCACTCACTGACAGGACCTCACCATCGTTTTCTTCGGCTTCTTTTTTGGCTTTATTGTATTCCTTAACTTTCCAGGACCAGTAAGGCAATTCTTCAGTATTTTGCGAACTGTGCAAAGTTTTAATGTGGTAAAAGGATTGATTCTGTAACCAAATCGCCATTTGCGATGGTTTTTCTGCTTGATAGTTTTTGCCCGCTCTCACTTCTATTTTAAGCTTATATTCGGGCGTTGGTGTGTAATGATAAATCATCCCCTTATCATTCATTTCAAAACGATCTTGAGCGGCGCCTAAATTATTGCTTAAGCCTAGAATAGATTGTATGGGTTTGGGTTGCCAAATAAACAGGCCTGTCAGCAGCGCTGTGATGCTAAAAGTCAGCACTAGGTTTTTTCCCTGAAAGCTTTTTTTCAGACCCTTAAAATTATGCTTCACATGCAGGTATATGAGCAGAATAAAGAAAAAGCCCATCAATGAATGCAGGCCAGTAGTTTTGATCGAAAAGGGCCTAAAATAAGCCATCAAGCCCGAAATAACCATCACGAGAAAAGTGCTGGCTACCAAGAGGTTGACGAGCTGTTTTTTATTTTTCAAAGTTTATCCCCAAGTTTATGGCTTATATTTTTATCTTAGCTGTCTTGGTTGCCTTAAATTCCAAGCCATCGACAATAACAAAGCCACTTGTATTTGCATTGGAAATAACAATTTTCGCATCGTCTTGGATATCAAATTGACCAAGTACAAATCCGCCATCATCACTCTTTTGTTGATTAACTTTCAGTTCTGTGACTTGCCCGCCAATACTTATCGACACGGGCACATTATTAGCACGAGTCTCGTGAGCACTATAGAAGAGTTTGATATCATATCTTCCCGGCTTTTCGACTTTGATGTCAAAAGTTAAAGAATTTTCACCCTTTGCTTGATTGTTATCGTGAAGGTAGTTAGAACCAATGGCAGGTTTAGAATTACTGCTTTTTTTCCAAGAACCTACTGCATGAGCAGTCACCGCATCCACTAAAAGTCTATCCCCACTTAAGACCTGCTTGTTGCCTTCTTGTGAGTCGGAATTGGTTTCTTGTGATTCGGCTTTGGCACTTTTTAGACCACCAATGACAATTGCATCATTCTTAATGAGTTCGACGCGAATTTCAGCCAAATCTACATCACCCGGAGTCTTACCCTGTCTAGCTGCAAGTACGGCGGTCACGGCGGTGGCCTGCCCCATGGCCATACAAGTGGCTTGAACTCGTGCTGCGGAATTCGCTAAACGATCACTGGAAACAGAACGTCCCGCGACCATAAAGTTTTTGGAGCCTTTTGGAATGAGGCAACTTCTCGGAATGGTGGGGAATGTTCCTGGCTTTAATTTTTGGGGTTTTACACCGTTTTTATCGTGTAAGTCAATGGGATAAAAGGAGTAGCAGAGTGAGTCTTTAAAAGTTCGCCCGCTGGTGTAATCATTTACCGTTAGCACTCGCTCACCTTTGATGCGATAGGTTTCGCGACTGGCCGTTTCGGTCATCATGCGATCAATTGTGGCATTTTCTCCACCTGGGATCGTCTTTAAAAATTTGAGCATGCGCAAGACTGATTTTCTGCCTGCAAGATTCGTTTGGGTTTGCGTTGCCGCAGTAGATGAATCCGCTCCAAAAATGTGATTGACATTACCTGAAGTACTTCTAATAGGTTGAAAAGCATTACCACTCCAGGTATCACCTTTCTGTAGACGACCTTCTTTGACTGCCTGTTTGTACATCTCTTGAATTTTCTTTTTATTTTTATTCACCACATTCATATCAAAACCCTTATAGATGACAGAGTGTGTTCCAGGTTGACGCTCCTCACCACGCATACGCTCCATACCGAGCATGCCCGCCACGGTTGCACCACCGGAACAATCAATGATTTGCTTACAACGCAATTGATAACGCACCCCCTGCCCGACCACATCAACCAGCCAACCATTGCTCGTTTGAGTCACTTTTTCGGGGAACTGATAATAAGCTAAAGAGACACCCGCATCGAGGCAAGCTTCTTCAGCCAAGAGGGAATAAAGCTGCCCATTTATGTTAACGTGATAGTAAACGTGACCCTTATTGGCTACAGAGAAATCCTGTAGGGGCTTACAGTCTACTTCGCGGGATTTTTTCACCAGCTCCCAACCAATACCAGAAATCAGCTGTTTACCCCAGGCGTGAAAGAGCCCTGGGAAGCAAACGCCACCAGTCGTAGTCGTACCTCCAAGCTGAGAACCGCGCTCAAGAAGAACCGTCTTTGCCCCCATGCGTCCAGCCTGAATGGCGGCTACGTGACCCGCTGATCCACCGCCAACAACCAATACATCTACATCCAACATATCCGGATTTTCAGTACTTTGAGTGGGAAGATTTTGTGCATCTGCTTTAAAGACTAAGCCCGATGAAGCTAAGATTGCGGTACCTGCGATTTTTGATTTTAAAAACTGGCGACGATCCATAATATTTTCCTTTAGCTGTTAAACAGAAGACTAAACTCATTCTTTAAAGCGAGAGTTTGAATCCACTGCGTATTCAATTCTTGGATCTATATTATGCTCAGCCGAGCGAATCTTACAGTAAAGACAAAAAAAGTGAGATTTAATTAAATCTTTTTATCATGTTTAAAAGCAAGATATGAACGCTACCTTAATTCTTCATCTAGGTAGGCGATCTCTTTTTGCAGAGCCGCCATCACGCGTTTTTTGTAAACGTAAACGGAATTTCGCGAGAGACCAAGTTCCAACGCAACCTGCTCGCCTTTTTCACCAGAGGCCAATTTTTGAAAAGCTTGTAAAACTTTGACTTCAAATTTATCGGAAATATTAGTCCAGGCAGCTTCACTTACATGCTTCTCCCACTCCTGCTGACAGAGTTTTTCTATTTCAGGCGGCAGCCCCTTTTCCAGTTCTTCTGCTTCTAGATGACTTTTAAATACACTCGCCTTTTTGCTTTTATGATAATAATTATTGGCTGTTCGATGAGTAATAACGCTGAGCCAGGAACGGAAACGGCCTTTTTGAGGTTGATAATCAAAGTCAGGCAATTTTTTCCAAGCAATGAGTATCACTTCCTGAATGACATCTTCCCTATCCTCAAATTTTATTTGCTCAAGGTTCTGTATAACACGATAAACATAGGGACGATAAAAAGCAATAAATTCTTCCCAGGCAGCATCATTGTACTGATCTCGAATTTTTAATAACAAAGTCTGTCGTGTATTTCTTGCTTGATTCATAGAGTGTTAAACTGCATTTATGTTTTACCAAAAACTTCTGAATCAGAATTTGGATTCATTCAATAATATCTTATTTAATTTAATAGCTGAACAATAACTTGTCACTTCGCAATACCTAGAACTTAGTGTATATCATAATGTGTTTTTCAGCTCACGGCTTATATTCATTCCAAGCATATATAAATAAAAGAGTACCGTAGATAGATGGAATCAGACAAGGATAATTTCACAGACTTCCTGCAAAGTCAATACAAGCTTGTACAGGATAAAATTGAGACCAATGATCGCCCTTCTGAACAGAAAAGGTACCTAGACAAGACTCTTATTGGTGAAGGGGCCCAAAAAAAGATATATCAAGTCTACGACACAAGCTGCAGTCGTGAAATTGCTCTGGCTGTCTTGAAAAACAATTCACAGCAAGCAAAAGCTCAATTTTTGCGAGAAGCGCGAATTACGGCTTTACTCCAGCACCCAAATATCATGCCTATTTATGAAACTGGCCAAGATGAATTAGATCAGCCGTACTTCACCATGAAATTAGGTCGTGGCGATACTCTTCAGGACATCCTTGTTGCCAAGAAAAAAATGCCGCAACAAGAACTTTTATCTCTCTTTCTCAAGGTCTGTGATGCACTCATTTATGCTCATTCCAAAGGTGTTTTACATCGGGACCTAAAACCTGAAAATATTTATGTCGGTCAGTTTGGCGAGGTACTCTTGTGTGACTGGGGCTTGGCGAATATCGTTTTAGAGGATTGCGAGGAAAAAATCCTTGATGACCAGAACTTACAAGACCTAAATCTAAGAGTCTCCCTCAAGGGAGTAATCAAAGGGACACCGGGCTTTATTGCTCCTGAAATTTTAAAAGATGCCAAGTACTCCTTCCAAAGTGATATTTATGCCTTAGGTGCCATTTTCTATTCTTTGTTAACGGAGAAAGACCCTCAAGATCAAGAGTTCCCAAGATCAGCAAAAGTATTACTAGATGTAGAGAAAAAACCTTTGCCAGCTAGTTTAAAAGCTATTGGTCTTAAGGCTTTGGCAGAGAATAAGTCTGAGCGTTATCAAAGAGTGGAAGACATGCTCATCGATATAAAATCATATCTCAATGGCTTTGCACCAAAGGCCGAAGAAGCAGGCACATTTACTCAAATTAAACTATTGTACAAACGCAATAAACGCGTCATGAATACAGCCACTTTTTCCCTAATCATTCTATCGGGTTTACTCATCGGCTTTATTCACTCTCTTAGACAAAAGGAAACGCACGCATTAAATCTACTAAATCAATTAGAGGAATCTGATTTAAAGCGTAAAAATGCTGAAGCAGAATTACTCCCCCACTATATCGAAAAAGCAAAATCTGCCTTTCTGGAAGGCCAGCCTGAAACAGCTCTTACTCTGACACAAGTCTGTTTCAATTTTGATAAAGAAAACAAAAAGGTTCGTGATTTATACGGCAAAGCACTCATGTCCATGCAAAAATTTACTGCTGCAGTAGATGTATTAAAAGGCATTAACCCAGAAGTTTATATTATCGCTAAAAACTGTGCTCAAATAAAAGAGCACGAAAACAAAAAACCTAAGCAAACCATTGCACTGCTTAAAGCGGTCGGTGTTGAGCCAGAAAATGACAAGGGTTACATCTATCGCAATATATTATATCAAGAATTTGCCAAAAGTGCACCTGAAAGTAAGCTGGAATTACTACGCAGCGTGCTGATGATGCGCAATAATTTATCATCAATGAATTCCGTCCTGGAATATAAAGATGACGCCTACACCATAGATCTTAGCAACAACCCTGACTTAGAGATTCTAAATGTCTTAGCGAAGTTTGGCCCTGCCGTTGTTAAAAAGTTTGACCTCAGCCATACGAATATAAAGTCCATATATCCCATCAAGAACTTCAACATCATTAAGTTAAATCTACGCTACACTAATAAATTACCGTTAGGTATTTTTAATCATTATTATGAGCACTTAGATGCTGAAGGCTCACAAAACGACTTTTCACCCTACTTAAAAAACAAACCGGTTCAGTATTTAAATATTCACCAAACGCCCTTTTCGAATTACAAGGTCCTAACAACTTTGAAAAAATTGCAAACTTTGATTGTGAGCAAAGGAAAAATGCCTCAAAGCGTAAGACAAAAATTACCGCCAAACTGCACAGTCATCGAGAAATAACTCTTACCTAAACCCGCGCGCTAGCTTTGTTAACAAGGTCCTCAAAACAGATTTTCGTCTTTTTTAGGAGACTCATTATAGATCGGATATATTTTGCAAAAATGTTGACAGAAGATTTATCTTTACCTTTTGTAAATGCAGATGAAATCGCCAAGGAATTAGATCCTAGTATACGACTGGTGGAAAAATGGAAGCTGGTAGAGTTTTCTTTCAGCAAGTAAGACACGTTATTAAAGAAGAGCAAAGTTTTGTTTTGGAGTCAACTCTTTCGGGCAAATACCTTGAGAAGTTAATCCCGAAAGTGCAGGCACAAGGTTTCGATGTTGAGTTAATCTATATCTTTCTCGAAAATCCAGATGTCTGTATTGAGAGAATCAAAGAACGAGTTTTAAACGGCGGTCATCATGTTCCAGATGATGATGTTGTTCGTCGCTATTACCGAAGTAAAAATAATTTCTGGAACGTGTATAAAGAAATGATTAACCAGTGGTTCTTAGTCTATAATTCAGACTTACGTTTCAAAGAATTTTGCATTGGTGTAAAAGATCAATATGATATTAATGATGCTGATATTTTTAATCAGTTCATAGAAGGAGTCGAAAATGGAAAATAAACAATTAGAAAGCTCATCAGTCTATAAGGATGCCTTTTATATACAAAAAATCGGTAATAAGGCTGTGAACTCTGTTCTTGAGAGAAATAAGAAAAAAAATATTGATTCCGTATTCTCGAGAGATGGTAAAATTTTTTATAAACTTCCCTCAGGTGAAATTACAGAAAAAAGTCCTTTTAAAAACTAAAGGTAGACTTGCCAAATCATTGCCGTATTTGACCTGAACTACCACTTCACTACCATTTTGGGTACTACGTTTTTTATGTTGAGTGTTAGCCAAATTAGACCTTTTTTGAGTTCAAACTGACATGAATGAGACTGGTTTCGTGCTCAGATCGTCTCCTTGAAACTCACACCCCGCCTCCATTAAAAGCCGTGAATTATTTTATGATTTGCGGTTTTTTGCTTTGGTACTTATCACATTAGTTATCACAAAATCGCAGTGATACTTTTCTCTAAGAATAAAAATTGCCTAAGGTATTTATTTGACAAGCCTTATACTAGTGCCATTGATATAACAAATCACTGGAGTTGATACTTTTCTTGTGAGTCACAATTTATATAGAAAGTGCGAACTCAGCTTAGACCTTACAAACACAAAAATCGAGATTACTTATATAAAAAACAAGCTGAATTCGGGTAGTAAGTGCAACACCTCTGTTAGTTGCTAGTACAGAAGCTATTGAGTGAAACAAGACTCAAATGTACTCTGTATTAGTGACCAAACCAAAAACAGAGGAGACAAGAAATATGTCCTATAAACATCTGAGTCTTGAAGAAAGACATTACCTTGAGTTGGAACAAAAGGCAGGTACATCCATCAATAAAATAGCAAAAAAGCTATGTCGTCACGTGAGTACTCTCTCACGGGAACTTAAACGTAACACAGGTAAACGTGGTTATCGTAACAGGCAGGCTAATGAATTAGCTCAAAAGCGACTAAAAGAAAAGCCAAAATCCATCAAATTAACAGTTGAGGTTAAAATTTATATCGATGAACATCTTACGAAGGATTGGAGTCCAGAACAAATCGTTGGGCGATTAAAAGATGATATGTCAATATCACTTCATCATGAAACAGTTTACCAATATATTCTCAAAGACAAAAAATCGGGTGGTGAACTATATAAGTTGCTTCGACATCAAGGTAAGCCTTACCGTAAACGTTATGGTAATCAACACAGTAGAAATGGCATTCCCAACAGGATTGATATAGATCAGCGACCTGAAGCTGCAAACAAAAGAGAACGAGTTGGTGACTGGGAGCTTGATACAATCATCGGAAAAGCTCATAAAGGGGCAATAGTAACAATGGATGATCGTAAGTCAAAAGTACGGTTAGCACTGCCTGTTTCTCAGAAAAAGGCTTCCTTAGTTAGGGGCTACTGAATAATAAGTGTTTTGAATAAGATAACTTGAGGACTTCCTTGAACCTGCCTAATGATTCGGCGGAATGTATTAATAATGAAAAAGTAAACAACGGCTATAAAGGCCATTGCCTTCTCCAAATTCATCACCATGAATATAAGAGCGATAAGGCTCTTCGAAGAGCCTTTGATTTTTGTAAATATTCTATCTAATTTGTATCGTCTTTTCGCAACTCCAAAGCATCCTTCAACCGTATTTCTCACTGCCTCATCTTGTCGTTGAATTTCTTTTTGTTCTTTACGAAGTTTCAGATCTTTTGGAGGTCTTCCTAAACAGGGTCCGCTTATTCGTATTCCGTGTTTTTTACAGTAGGCTCGATTGACTTTGTTACGGTATATCTTATCAGCGTGCGCTGATTCGGGGTAGTAACCAAAACGATCTTTATATTGTTCAATTTGAGAGATAAGTTCCGAACCTTCGTTGTATGCGTCGAAATTTATTGTATCGAGAAAACTCCAGCCGTCGACAACACTAATAGATATCTTTGCACCAAACTCGGTATGAGCACCTGCTTTGCCTCGCACAATAGGGCGTACGTGCGGTTGATGAATGCTTACAATTCGATCATTCACACTCTTTACATTATTATCATACATATATTGCTGTTGCTGGTAAAGTGTATCGATCACTAATAAATCACGGTATAAATTTGACTTCAACAAGGATAGGTCTGCGTACTTTTTGAGCTCATTTATACTGGAAAGGTTCTTCTTACTGAATTCAACTACTTCTCGAGAGCTTGACGTCTTTTCTTTTCGAAACACGCTTTTGTAGTACGATACTCAAGAAGCTTTCCTTCCGGCCTCACGGTAAGTTCGAGGTTTTACTTTCTCATCCACATTAGATCGATTGCGCCAAAGTATATCAATAATGTCTTCTGTTTTCTCACGAGCTTTGTTTAATAAACCTAAGTCAGTTGGGTAATGAATGTCGGCGGGAACACAACTGGCATCAACAATTATCGAGCCTTTATTGCTCGGTGGCTGATCATCATCAGAGTCATCGTCAGAAACATCTGACTTTTCTCTAGTAGCGGAATGTAAGAGTTCGTCAATATCCTTGATACCTTGGGCGTTGAATCGTTTTCTGAAGTGAGTCATCATACTTGAATCAAATGGAGCTTTTTGTTCATATCGCTCAAGACCTATGAAGTATTGCATATAGGGATTTTCGGCAATCGTCTCAACCGTTTCTTCATCGGTTAAACTTAGCTTCACCTGAATGATAAGCGAACCAAATGCTGCACGAGCAGATATTGCCTTAGGGCCTTTCTGACTAGTGAAGTTTAAAGCGTAGATCTCTTCTACATCTGACCAAGGAATTAGAGTGGATAATTTCACCCAACGGTTATCTACATTGAGTGTCGTATCCAGGAAATAAGGGAGGTTGGCCATTTTCGGCTCTAAACTCGTGTTTTTGTACATCTTCTGCAAACCTAATGACTATTTTGAGGTGTTTTGATTACAGATAATATAGCACTTTTTTGTGTTATGTATCTTATAATCAATAAGATATATATTATTCAGTGGGCGCTAGTTAGTGAAGCCATCATTAATTTGTTGACACCCATTAAAGAACAAGTTCACACTCTCACCTTTGATAACGGGAAGGAGTTTGCTAAACATGAGAGTATTTCTGAAAAGTTGGAATGTAAAAGCTATTTTGCAAAACCATATCATTCATGGGAGCGAGGACAGAACGAAAATGCAAATGGCTTACTACGTCAATACTTTCCCAAGTACATGACTCTTGATAAAGTTAATGTTTCAGAAGTTGAAATTGCTGTCGACAAGCTTAATAATAGGCCTAGAAAATGCTTAAAATTTAAAACACCTTATGAAGTATTTCAGAAATTAACTGGAATTGATTTAACAAAAACAAAGGGTGTTGCACTTATGAGTTGAATTCAAGCAACAATAAATAATAAAAGTAAATCATTATGAAAAAAATATCATCTCTAAAGTATTTATTTGTCGTCGCGGCCATGTCGGGCTCTGCAGTGTTCGGGCAAGAGCAAATGGTCAAGCCAAACATCCTATTCATTTTCTCAGACGACCTGTCATACCGCGATTTGAGCAGCTACGGACAAGAGCAGTTTCGGACTCCCAACCTCGACAAGCTGGCGATGAACGGCATCCGCTTCACTCAGGCATATAGTGGTTCGTCGGAATGCGCCCCATCCCGGGGAAGCCTGATGACCGGAATGCACATGGGACATTGCCGTATTCGCGCAAATAGTTCAGTCCGGGGACAGGATCACCTATTGAATGAGGATATCACCGTAGCCGAGCTGCTCAAAGGGGCCGGGTACACCACAGGTTTTATCGGCAAGTGGGGCATTGGTTTGCCCGGCACCGAGGGAGCTCCTGACAAGCAGGGATTCGACTTTTCGTACGGATACTACGATCAGGCACGGGCTCATGGCTTCTTCCCTCACTACCTGATGAGAAACGGGAAGCCCGAGCCGATTCCTGAGAATTACGGATTCAACATGAAGCGTGTTAGCACCTACAATGGGCGTCCGGTAGATCGACTCGACGATGTAAAGAACGTATATGACGAGAACGGGAACCTCGTCCCCGATGGTGTCCCGGTCGCCGCTGCGGCAAAATATTCCGAAGACCTGTTCCAAAATGAGGCTCTTTCCTTTATTAAAAAGAACCGGGACAAACCTTTCTTCCTCTATTACGCAACCCAACTTCCCCACGGCCCGTGCATCACACCCGATCTTGGAGCCTACAAAGACAAGCCTTGGGACCTGAAACACAAGGAATGGGCAGCCATGCTCGGCCACCTCGACCGCGGCGTTGGAAGGATGCTTGACCTTATGGAGCAGCTTGAGATCCTGGATAACACTATAATCTTCTTCGCCGGTGACAATGGATACAGCCAGTGGGGATACTTCGGTAGACCTCGAAATGAGGATGATTCTCTGTTCAAAAACAAAGGTCCATGGCCGAAAGGGAAGTTCACCTCCACCCATGAAGGCGGCGTGCGAGTTCCTTTCTTCGTCTATTGGAAGGACAAGATTAAGGCAGGAGAAAATGACCACATCTGCGCCCTGTATGACGTATTGGCAACGCTAGCCGACCTAGCAAGTATCACTCCCCCGAAAACCGATGGGATCAGCTTCGCCCCGATACTGCTCGGCAAACCGGATGAACAAGAGACACATCAATATCTCTATTGGGAGAATGGAACCATGTCACGGCATGCTCAAAGTATTCGCTTGAATCAGTGGTGGGCATACCGGGATCACCCTTCCAAACCGATAAAGCTGTATGATGTTACTGAGGACCTTGCGTGCAAGAATGATCTAGCAAAAAGCAATCCGGAGCTGATCGACAGAATCAGGCAGATCTATACCGAAGCCCATATCGACAGCGAGTGGTATGTGAACCCGGGAGAGAGCAAGGAGCAGATATCTGCGAAACGGGACAAAGCCATATCCATGAAAAGCATGCAACGTTCAACCGGGGCAAACACCGCCTACAGAGGACGAACCGAACTGTCTCCTGCAGGCGACGTCCTAAAGGCCGCGCCTAAGGAGTAACCTTAGACTTGCCATTTTTGACCTAGGCTACAAGTTTACTACCATTTGCGGTCTTTCCTATCCGCAAATGCCGAGCTGGAGCTCGGCGGTCCCAGGGTTTAAAGATACTTTAAATAAACAGATTTTTTGACATTCTTAGCCTTATAAGAACGGTACCAAATGCATAGGGGGTAGAGAATAGCCAAGAAGACTGCGCTGATGATATAAGTGGTATATAAGTCGGAGACTTGATATAGGTCAAATAAATTGGCCACACCCACTAAGACTAAACGGTGCACTAGATAGAAAAACATCGCCGTCTGACCTAAGACCAACAAGATGCCATTTTGTCGCGTGCCTATCAGTCGTTCCACACAGATCATAAGGGCCATGAGCACCATCATCAGACCCAGTTCCAGCAAGGTGTAAGTCGCCGAAGGTGGGTATTTACTGACATGTAACCAATGCTGCCAGCTATGATCTTCTCTGAGTAAAAACATATTGCCGTAGCCATTGTAGTAACGAAGGGCGGCAAACGCCATTAGTGAAACAAAGCCTAAGGAAAGCAAGAGTTTCACCGGTCCGACGGAGTTCCTGCCCTCTTTATAATCCAATAAATAACGCCCAAAAACCCAGCCCAAAATCATCATTGCCAACCAAGGCAACAAGGGGTATTTAATGACTAAATTAGTCGAAGTGTAGCTCGAGAAGAAAAAGGCATTAAAAATTGATTGCGTACTCTCCCCCGGAGGAAAATAAATTCCATTGAGCAATTCACCAAAAGTAAACCAAGATAAGGCAAGGATAATCAAAAGCTTACTCGAAAGATGTCTAAAAAAGGCCATGCACATCATTGCCAAGCCAATGGCATAGAGTACCTGAAATAAAAATTTTCCGGCAAATAAGGAAATCAAAGTGGGGTCTAAAATGGCGATAAAGGCCCCGCGGATTAAAATATCTTTGTTAATTTGAGATGAGTCAATTCCTTTTGCGACCTTACGCTCAATACTTAAGGCCATGGCAGTGCCTGCCAAGAAAACAAATACCGGCGTACATAAATGGGCCGTCCAGCGCGTAAAAAACTCCCAAGCTGGCAGAGCTGAGCCGGGTATATAAGAAATGGCAGAGTCTGTCGCCAAGTGATCTTTATTGTAAACCATTGATACATGATCCACTAACATGAGGATCATCACAAAACCACGCATCCAATCAATTGATGAGATTCATTTAGACGTAGACATATTTCATTACCTTTTCACCATTAGTTTGTCGACCAAATTATCTTTGAGACAACCCTAGCCCCAAAATCCTGAAAATAAAACTGGGTTTATCGCGCTTCGCGCTTAAAGATCGCTGCGCTTAAAGGTCGTCTCGGAGAGCCTGAAAGATCGTTCGCAAGCTCACTGAAAGACCGGCCCAAGGGCCTACAGGAGGCGCTCGTTCCGAGCTTAGATTGCGAAGCGGAGCAGAGCTCCTTAGGGGGCGCTCGTTCCGAGCTTAGATTGCGGCAACAAGTTGCCTTAGATTGCACTCGCTACGCTCGTTTAGGAATCAGGAGACAGGTTTTAACTGATTACTGCCCTCTTCTAATTCTCTTGTCTCCTTAAGCGCTGCGGTCTTTAAGCGCAGCGGTCTAATCACCAAATAAAAAAGCACTTGCGTTTCCGCAAGTGCTTTTTAGTCTATAAACTGATCAAAATAAACTTAGGCCTGAGCAAGCTCTTTATCTTTCCTAGCTTGAATGAAGGAAATAATTCCTAAGACCAATAAAATTGCATTGAGTATAAAAAAGCTTCCTTGAATTTGAACCGCAAGTAATCTTTCTATTTCTTGACCTCCCATCCAACTAATCATTTTTCCAAAGCCTTTGAAAGTTCCGCCTAAGCTCACTAGCACTAACAACATGATGCCATGCAGCATATGCTTGTTAAGCTTGGGTTTCTTAAGGGCAATTAAAGAAAGTATAAAAAATACAATCCCAAAGAAAGAAGGGATCAACGCGGTCACGCTTGCCTTGCCAGAGGCAAAGTATCCACCAATCCCGATGATTATGTAGATTATAGAGAAAACTAAGCTTGTCTTAGCCATGATTTAAATCCTGTTTAAAATTAAATTTTTACACTGCTCATACTTATTCACTCACTCCAACTAAGAAGTCAGTTAGAATATTGATCCTTAAAATGTTCAATATAACCTGATAATCAAATTTATGAGAAAGAATTTGGAAAGGACCGCGCTTCGAGCTTAGGGAACGCTCGTTCCGAGCTTGGGTAACGAAGCAGAGCTTCTGAGCTGACGCGCTAAAGCGCTGAGTTCACGAACTGAGTCCTGAGATGCCGAGCTGGAGCTCAGCGGTCCTAGGGCGGCGCTGCGCTTAGGTTGCGGCAACAAGTTGGCTTGGGTTGCACTCGCTACGCTCGTTTAGGTAGACCATCAGTTTAGAGGGCCGCAATAGGGTGCCTTGGTAGATTAAGCGGAGCGTATGAGTTGCAGAACGAGGTTCTTGAGTTGACGATTCCACTGTTAGGCACATTCACGATTGGGCACTTATATCTGAACATTATCCACAGTTAGACAAACAAGACCAGACCAAGAGAAGTTTAAGCACTGATTCCTAAGAAGAATAAATATAGACACACAAATATTAAAATTTCTGTGTGAAATTTGTTAAATACAAAATCTAAATGACTAATATATAATTTTATAAAAAACTTATAAACAACACCTTGAATATAATCATATTATAAATGCATGGATATTGCTTAACTTCTAAGAAAGAAAAAGGAGTTAACCATGAATGTTATTAAAATTCGATTAAATGATTATTTGAAAAGCCAATTTCATCTTAAATCACTCATAAAATCAAAGCAAATTTATTCAAGAGTACATTTTTACTCTTTCCTTACCTTATTCTTATTCTTATTCTTATTCTTATTATTGAGTACTCATGCACAAGCTCAAACTACAGACCAAAATAATCCCTTAAGTTACGAGATTACGGGCTTAGTAGATGACAGTGCCTTGGCAGGCCAAGGAGGCACTATTTTTAATACATCTACTGACATTCCCGGCTCAGGTGATTCTTCAAATACATTAAATATTGCGAATGGCTCTTACGTGGATTTTGAGCTTTCACTTGAAAACACCTCTGATGCATATGCACACTTAAGAGTCAGTGTTGATAATATAGAAAGTAACGGATCATATGGCAACGGAAATATAATGCTTGCTCAAACATCAAACAGCCAAGGTCTCACCGACACAGGTACGCTATCATTCTTAATGACTGGGAATGGATACAATTCAGCCACACTTACCTTAGATTGGTATACAGCTAATGGACTTTTTGATACACGACTAGAAGAAGAAAGGTTTATAACATCCTATGATATAGATTTCGATCAATACAATGATTTTTTTACTAATGATTTAACAGGTATAGGTTTATCAAATTCTACAGATTTATCCTTAGAATATGACGAGGACTTAGTTAGCGTTTATTCTGATGGAAGTTCTGCAACCATGTCTGACTCAGAACATGCGGTAGCTGTATTAACAAATGAAATTGACTCACAAGAAATACAAGTGGGTAAAAATGGTAAGGGCAATATATTATTTATGTTTGAATTTAGAAACCCTTCACAAAACCTTGATGAAAATTTTTATCCGGGTGACGTAGAAGTCCTTGCACCTGGAGCTCCTACTCCACCAATTTATGCTCTTATGCTATTCGCAGCTATTATGGCTTTTAAAAATAAGCTTATGGCTAAAGCAGAAGCCTGAGAGTTTTCATTATTTAGCTTGTTAAGAGCCTAATTATTACTTATATTTAGTTACAATTCAGTAGCAAATCTCCTATAAGTTTAGCTCGGAATGAGCACTCAATTCATAATTTAAACCAAGAGAAATACCTCCTATTTTTCTAACTGTGTATTTAGCTAAGTATAAGTCAAAGAGACGAAGCGGTACTGCTGAGTTGTTAGAACGAAGTAACTGAGTTTACGGCTGGTGGCCTGAGTTGACGATTCCACAGTTAGACACATCCAAGATTAGACCATTTGAAACTGATAACTGCAGGGCGAAGCCCGATCTGCAGTAAGCTTGCGAACGGTCTTGCAGCTAACTGGCGAAATTATGTTCTGAGAAAGATGAAAAAGTCTTGAATTAAGCTTTGCTAAGTCGGGGGTGTTGTGATAGAATTTTTGAAGTCAATTAGTCGAGTCATTCGAGGAGGAAGCCAAGATGCGAATTTCTGCAAGTAATCAGCTGGAAGTTTTAGTTAGCCAATTAGCTGATTCACTGCAAAATGAGAAGTGTCGCCCCGAAGAACTCTTGGGGCGCCCCAATGACTTGGTGATAATTCAAAGTCGCGGTATGGCGAAATGGATTGATATGCAAATTGCCGATCACAATGGTATTGCGACGCGTATTGAGTATCCCTTTATCCGAACTTTCATTTCCTCGATCTTGGTAAAATGCTCCTATTCCCCAAAAGAAGATATCTGGGATCGCGAATCACTGGCGTGGCGAATTTTTAAACTTTTGCCCGAGATTGAAAGCAAGTTCACCATCATCCATGATTACGTGAAAACAAATCAATTGCGTCGCTTTCAGCTCGCCGAACAACTCGCCTCCCTCATCGATGAATACATGGTGTATCGCCACGACTGGCTTCAGAGTTGGATCCAAGGCAAAGCTTTCACTCAGTTCAATCAAGGCTTGGAGAAAGAACTGAAACACGAAGCTTGGCAAATCGCCCTTTGGCAGAAGCTCTGCGAGAGCGCACAAAACTCTTTCCAGGCCGCCCTACAAAACTTTTTACTTGCGGATGATATTCAGCCTGAAGTCCTGGAACTTCCGCCCCGCATTGCGATTTTTGGCATTACAAATATGCCCCCCGTCTTTGTTAACTTTTTTGAGAAACTCTCGCAATTAACGCAAGTGACGCTTTATCACTTCAACCCCTGTCAGGAGTATTGGGGAGACATTCGCATGGAGAGGTTTTCTGCTTTCCCCTTGCAAGGCAAAGATGATTTAGGCTTGCGTGGCCCGATCTTTTCTCGAACTTTCGAAAACGAAATTCCCGACTTACCCCATTCTCTTTTGAAATCACTAGGACTCTTAGGACGCGACTTCCTCAACCTGCTGATTGAAAACACGTCCTTTGATACTCTGGAGCATTATGCGCCATCAGAATCGTCACAATTACTTCACCGCATCCAAAATGGCATCTTGGAGATGCAGGAAGACTTCGAAGACGATTTAGTGACTGATGACTCCGTCAAAATAAGCTCATGTCATTCTCCTCGGAGGGAGCTTGAAGCGCTGCATGATTACTTAGTGGGTTCACTGGCTGACAATCCCGATTTGCGTCCCCAGGATATCATTGTCATGGCACCCAACATCCATGACTACGCACCGCATATACGCAATATATTTTCAAACCCCGATAATATGCCCTTGGACTTTTCGATTACTGACCAAGAATTGCGGGGACGTCCTCTGGTGAATTCTTACCTTAAGATATTTGAGTTGGCCAAATCTCGCTTGAGTTCTAATGACTTATTAGAGATCTTTGAAAATCCCGATTTCCTCTCACGCTATAAACTCAAAGTCGATGACGTGCATACAATTCGTGATTGGATTGAGCAAGCGCGCATTCGCTGGGGTAAAGATGCCCAGCAAAGAGCCGATTGGGAGCTGCCAGAATTTGAACAAAACTCTTGGAAGTTTGGCTTCGATCGCTTACTTGCGGGTTATGCCTTTGATGATCCCGAACTCTATGACTCGATTCTCTCCTGCCCCATTGGTGGTGACGGAGCGATCTTGGGTAAAATCAAAACCGCGGCTGATCAACTTTTTTCAATTTACGAAATCATCACTCAAGAAGAAAAGAGCCTACAAAATTGGTGTGAGTACTTTTCCTTTGTGCTCAAATCCAACTTTGAAGAGAACGCCGACAATCAAAATGAATACAATATCATTCTGACTCAGCTCCAAAAAATGAGTGAAAGAGCCGATTTATTACAGATGAATGAAGTGATTGCAGCCGAGATTGCCATCAAATCACTCAATAGTGCCCTAGAAGAACAGAGTAGTTCCCATGGCTTTATTTCACGCGGCATCACTTTCTGTTCTCTACTGCCCATGCGTAGTATTCCCGTGAAAGTGATCTGTATGCTCGGACTCAACGAAGGGCAATTGCCGCGAACAAATCACCGCAGTGGCTTTGATTTAATGAATAAAAATTGGCGTCAGGGTGACCGTACTATGAGCCTCGATGATCGCTACCTCTTTTTGGAGAGTTTAGTCTCCGCCAGAGAGAAACTATATTTATCTTATGTGGGTCAGAGTGAACGTGATAATGAAGAAATCCCCCCTTCGGTGATTCTCGCAGAATTCATGGAATACATCAAAAAAATTGCTCCCGATTTCCAAATCACTCAGCATGCCTTAAACGCTTTCAACCCACGTTATTTCCAAGACGAAGATAATGATTTGGCTTCTCTTTCTCAGCTACATTTTCGTGCGGCGCAATCCCTGCTCAAATCTCGTGAGCCTGAACGTGAAGTCCCCGCCCTCTTCTGCGAACAAGAACTCGATTTACCCGAAGAAATCAAATCGCAAGATGGTTTTATTGACCTCGACTTAGAGGATTTAGCCAAGTTTTTTGCCAATAGCGCAAAAACTTTTCTCCGTTGCCAACTGGGCACGAGCCTCTGGAAAGATCAGGTGAGTGAATTGCCCGAGACCGAAGCCTTTGCGCAAGTAAATGCCTTGGAGCAATTTAAAATCAAGAGCACCTTGATTGAGGCCTTGATCCACAAAGATCCAGACTTGGATGAGGAGTCATTTAAAATACAAATGCAGGAACTTGTATTGGCGGATGGTTCACTGCCTTATGGCCTCAAAGGTATTGAGTGCTTTGAGCAAATTTATGGAGATTCTGAAAAAGTTGCCGAACAAATTCTTCTTCACAAAGGTGAACACAAAGAAGAGCAGCTGAATTTCACTCTTACTTTTGAACTTAGCGAGAAAATTCGCCTCAATTGCTCACTCTCGGGAATCTATCAGCAAAACTTGCTCACTTATCACCCAGGCAAAGATAAATTTAAGCACCTGATCAAACATTGTATTAAGTACCTCGCACTTGCGAGTGTGGAACCCAGGAAAAAACTGCATTACATCAATCAAGACAAAGCTTATCAGATTCATGAAATAAAAGATGCGCGGCAATCATTGGAACAAATTCTCGAACTTTATTTATCTGGACTTAAAAAACCCTTGGCCTTTTTACCCAATTGCTTCCAGAAGTACTACGAGCAACGAAAGCTTAAAAAGCCAAAAGAACATGAAGTCGCTATGGGGCTCGCAGAACAAAAATGGGCTTATGATTCCTATAACAATGCTTTTGCCGATAGCGTCGATAATTCATTCCAAGTTTGCTTTGGCAAGGATTTTCCTTACGAAGATGCCTTGCTTTGCTTTGAAACCGTGTTTGATTTAGTCAATGAACTCGGACTCGTGGAGGCGAAACTATGATGCAGCCCCTCGATCTCACTCAGCCCATCAAAGATTCTGGCATCACCCTCATTGAGGCCAGCGCCGGTACGGGCAAGACCTATTCCATTGCCAATATCTTCTTGCATTTCATCCTCAAGGGCCGTGATGTATCAGAAATCCTCGTGGTCACTTTCACTGAGGATGCCACCAAAGAACTGCGCGATCGCGTTCGCAAAAACCTCAGTAAAGCGCTCCTGCAAATTCGCGGGGACGTCACTGAAGAAGACCCCACCCTAAAAGCGATTATCGAGATTTACCCCCATCAAGACGAAAATAGGCGACGCTTAGAACTCGCCTTGGTAAATTTTGACCAAGCAGTTATTTCTACCATTCACGGCTTCTGTCAGCGCATGCTTAAGGAAAATGCTTTTGAGAGTCATTCCACTTTCGATATGGAACTAGTTACAGACGATAGCAAACTCATCGATGAACTCGTGGAAGATTTTATCCGTATTGAATCCTATGATCATCAAAGTGCTTTTAATTATGATGCCGAACAACTCAAGAGCCTGATTAAGCTCTACAAAGGGCAAGCCATTGAAGAAGCTGAAGAATTTGACCTCGAAGCCCGCAAGCAAAAGTTTATCGAACTCTATAAAGCACATGGTCATGACCAGATAGAAGTTTTACAGAATAACAAGGGAATGTCTCGAACTCAAAAAAATCCTTATCTCTTAAGTAAATTCCCTGACTACATCGAACACCTCAAGCTTTATTGTAAGGGAGATGAACGACCGACTGCACTCAAGGCCATTGTAGCCCTGAGTCAAAGTTCTATTAACTCTAATATGAAATCGAAGAAAGTTCCTCCCACACACGAACTCTTTGAAGCCGCAGATCAATTAGCTGAATGTTACTCAGATAAATTCATTAAGCAGCGCTTTCTAAAAAGCTTCCGCGAAAAGTACGAAGCCAAAAAAGAAAAGCTCAATGTCATGACTTTTGACGACCTCATCATCAAACTTCATGAAGCCCTCGTTCGCGACCAAGCCAATGGTCCTCTGCACAGTCTGATTCGCGATAATTTTAAAGTGGCCTTGGTGGATGAATTCCAGGATACTGACCCGATTCAGTATCAAATTTTCAAATCTCTCTTTGGCGACAAAAGCCATGCCACTGAACACGCCTTCTATATGATTGGCGACCCCAAGCAGAGCATCTATCGTTTCCGAGGCGCTGATATCTTTGCCTACCTGCAAGCGAAAAATGATGCTGATGAACAATTCACCCTGCAGGATAACTACCGTTCCGAAGCAGCCATGGTCGATGCCGTGAATCATTTTTTCTCACAGCGTGGAGCTGATGAAGCCTTTGCTTTTGCCCCTGCCCACGAGAGTGAAGGCATCACTTTTGAGCCAGTGGGAGCCAAAGCCGATAAAAATACTCTGAAGATTACAGGGCAGCCGGAATCCTTGCAACTGCGTTGGTATCGAGCTGATGAAGACAAGGATCTATCAAAAACAGACCTACAAAACCTGATGCCGAGCTTAGTCACGGAAGAAATCATTTCTCTGCTCAATAAATCCCAGCAAGGCTCCGCCTATTTTGAAAGCGAAGAAAAGCAAGCACTGAAGCCTGGCGATATCTGTATCTTGGTCAACAAGAATAATCAAGCCACCGCCATGAAGCAAAGCCTCAACGAGAATGGCATTCCTGCAGTGGTTGCGAAATCTGGCAATGTTTTTAAATCTGCAGAAGCTAATGCCTTGGAACGCTTCCTCAATGCTGTCATTGACCCCAAAGATTCAAGTCTCATCCCCCTACTCCTCAGCGAGCTCTTCACTCTCACTGCCGAAGAAATTAAAGAACTGGGTGATCAGGAACGCTTTGAATTGCTCACCGAATTTGTGGACTATCACCGTGAATGGGAAAAACGCGGCTTTTTGCGCACTCTGCAAAAATTTATTGATCGTCATCAACTCTATACCCGCACGCTAGAACAAGATCAGGGTGAACGCTCTCTGAGCAATCTCTATCAATTGCGCGAAATTTTGCATGAAGAAGAACAGAGTAAGGGCCTCGGCCCCTCGGGTTTATTACGCTTTCTCCAAGAGAAAACTCAAGCCGACAAAGTCGATGATCAATACCTGCAAAGACTCGAAACCGATGATAATGCGGTAAAGATCATGACCATCCACAAATCTAAGGGTTTGGAATTCCCTGTGGTATTCTGTCCCTATATGTGGTCGGAATCATTTGAAGAGAGTTCATATGGAAGCTTTGGAGAAAGTAATAAGAAGAATGATTTCGAGTATCACGATGACTCGCGTTTAGCTAGCCTAAGTATTGATCCCGACGAAGAATTTCGTCAAGAAAAACGTTACCTCTGGCGCCGCGAGATCCTCAGTGAAAAATTACGCCTACTCTATGTAGCTCTGACTCGTTCAGCACATCGCTGCTACCTTTACTGGGGTGATGTTAATGTCAGTAATACGCCCTTTGAATACCTCGCTAATCCAGAAGTTACTGGAGCAGACATTGCCGATGGTACGAGTACAAAACTTGATTCTTCACAAAGACGATCTATTTGGCAAGATCAAGTTGCCAATACAAGCCACACTAAGTTTTGCGAACTTGGCAATATCGATCAAATGAGCCCCTGCTTTTACCGTCCCAAAAATGATCTGGAACTAAGAAAGCCCAAAGAACTTAAATTTGAATTCCCCATCTGGGTCGATGGCAGTTATTCTGGACTCATCCGAAGCCATGATAAAGTTCAGTTCACACCCGACCAAGCCCCCTTAGACGACGAAGGTGAGAAGATCCCCAATGCTGAACCCGAAGAGGAAATTATTCCCGAAGGCTTTTTTGCCTTTCCCCGTGGAGCCGTACCGGGAACCTGCATTCACGAAATCTTTGAGCACATTGATTTCCAAGATGAGCGTGGCTGGGAAGAAATCATTGCCGATCGCCTCAAACATTATCAACTACATGAAACTGAGCTTGCGAATCAAGAAGAATTCTTTGCCAAGCGCATTGCTGATTGCAAAGATATGCTGCGCAAAGTTTTGTCGACCACTTTAGTTCATAATGATTTTGCCTTGGATTCTATCCCTCGCCATCAACGTCTGGATGAATTAGAGTTTCATTATCCCGTTAAAGATATTCAGCTCAAAAAGCTACAAAAACTCTTCTTAGCTCATTATTCCGATGGCTTTCCCCATGATTATTCATTGGATTTAGAGAAGCTTAACTACAGGATGGAAGAAGGTTATTTTAATGGCTCCATTGACCTCAGTTTCCAAAAGGATGGCAAGTTCTATATCGTTGACTGGAAGAGTAATTACCTCGGCCCACGCTACGAAGATTATCATGGCGAAGCCCTGCAACGTGCCGTTCGCGAGCACTTCTATTTTTTACAGTACCACATTTATACCTTGGCTTTTCACCTTTACCTCGAGAAATATTTAGCAGGCTACGATTATGATCAACATTTTGGGGCCTGTATCTACCTCTTTGTGAGAGGAGTGGAGCCCGGCGCTCAAAGCGGTATGCATTACGATCGAGTTCCCAAAGCCTTGGTCGAGGATATGAAAAAACTCATACTCGAAGGAGAATTTAAAGATGTATAATCAGCTTCCCATTTTCTCTGAAATCGATCGACAATTTGCCCAATTCATCAGTCAACGTGCAGGCGAACTCAGCGCTCATGAGCTGGAAACACTCGAGGACATCTGTCTCGTACTCAGTTATTATGCCAATCAACAACACAGTGTTCTGCCCCTGCGTGATATTCTCATTGAGTACCGCAATGAAGATGGGCATATCGTTTCTCACAACATTGATTTTGAGCTTGATGAACAAGCCTTAAAGATTTACAGACAAGTAATGGGTCAAGGCGATGAAACTAAGCCGCTCATTGTCGACTTAGAGAATCAGCTAATTTACCTCAATAAGTATTATCGTGCCGAGGCAACGGTGGCTCGTTTCATTTCAAAACTCGCAGATCAAACTCAAGAACTCGATGGTCAGCTTACACAAAAACTCAATGAAGTTTTCCCCAATCAGATTGCTGGTAAAATCAATTGGCAAAAAGTCGCCGCATTCATGGCCCTGCGATCACGTTTTTGCGTCATCTCTGGTGGCCCTGGCACGGGGAAAACCACTACCGTGGGTAAGATCCTCGCCTTACTTCTTGAGCAAAATCCCGCAACGCGCATCGACCTCTTGGCCCCCACCGGGAAAGCTGCCGATCGACTTGGGGAATCCATTCGCAACTTCATCTCGAGTCAGAGTGATGAAAAAGCTTTCTCTGCTGCGACCCTCGCAAAAATCCCAGTTCAGGCCCAAACCATTCACCGTTACTTGGGTTTCGCTCCTGGTGGTGGCTTTAAGCACCATGATAAATTTAAAACGCCATCGGATATCTTGCTCATTGACGAGAGCTCTATGGTTCCGCTGACGCTCTTTCGCTCGGTAATTCAAGCGTTGCAATCTCACTGCCGCGTCATTCTTCTTGGGGATAAAGATCAGCTGGCAGCCGTTGAGACGGGCAATGTTCTCGGCGATCTCACTGCAGGCGGACAAATCAACTCTTTCTCACCCACTTTTGCCAAGGAACTCAAAGAGCTAAGCTCAGAACTGATTCTGAATGAGGATCAAAGCATGGGAAGTTTACAGGATATCATGGTCAAACTCGAGCATAGTTTCCGTTTCGATAGTTCATCGGGAATTGGACAACTCGCTCGCGATGTTAATGAGCAGCCCGTGCCCCATCCCTTAGAAGATACGCAGTACTTTAAAGCTTATGATGATATCGCTCACCAGGCTCTCCCTGCCAAGGCTGAGGAGCTTTTTTCTGGCGCTATTCGTCAATGCTTCACGGAATACAAAAAATCCCTCCGCTCGCCAGAGGAGGCTTTGAAAGCACTCAATAAGTTCCGCATTCTTTGCGCCAGTCGCAATGGCAGTTTTGGTGCGAGCAAACTCAATCAGCACATCAGCCAAATCATCTTTTCTCAGAGTGATGAATCGCTCTACAAGGGTCGCGCCATCATGATCACCCGCAATGATTATAATATTAAACTCTATAATGGTGATATCGGCATCATTCTTCCCGATGATTCGGGTTTGCCGAAAGCTTGGTTCCCGGGGCCAGATAATTCCCTGCGTTCCTTCCCGCCTTCCATGCTACCGGATTATCAGAGTGCCTTTGCTATGACTATCCACAAATCTCAGGGCTCGGAATACCAAAACGTGCACCTCATCCTTCCCGATCAAGCTGACCGATTACTCAGTAAAGAATTGATCTACACGGGAATTACTCGAGCCAAGTCTGCCATTGTGATCTATGCCTCGCGCAAAACCTTGCTCAGTACATGCAAGCGCCAAACCGACCGCCTCTCAGGACTCCTTCTCCGAATGAAGTAATTCAAAAGTTTTCACTTTTTATGTATCAAAGCAAACTAAAAAGCACTTATTGATAATTAATTATCAATAATTTTATGCAAGTGATTTGCAAAATACTGATGATTGGACCACTGTTATTGATAACTCATTATCAATAATTTATTTTCTTAAAGGTTCAGCATCATGAAAAAATTACCCGTAACAGTTTTATCCGGTTTTTTAGGTTCGGGAAAAACTACTTTACTCAATCATATCCTCAACAATAAAGAAGGGCTGAAAGTGGCTCTCATTGTCAATGATATGTCTGAAATCAATATTGACTCCAAACTCATTCGCAAAAATGGTGATGCCCTTTCCCAAAAAGACGAGAAGTTGGTGGAGCTTTCTAATGGCTGTATTTGCTGCACTCTGCGTGAAGATTTACTGGAAGAAATTCAGCGTTTAGCTAAAGAGGATCGCTTTGATTATCTGATCATTGAATCCACAGGTATTTCTGAGCCGATGCCAGTGGCCGAAACTTTTGACTTTGTCGATGAAGATGGCTTTACCCTCAAAGACCTCGCTCAACTCGACACCATGGTGACTGTGGTGGATACTTTTAATTTTTCTAAAGACTTTAAATCGACCGAAATTCTTACTGACCGAGAAGAGTTTTTATCTGAAGAAGATGAGCGCCCAATCTCTGCCCTCTTGGTGGATCAAATTGAGTTTGCAGATGTCATTATCATGAACAAAATTGACGAATGTTTTTCATCCTGTGTCTATAAAACTGAACAAATCATTCGCTCTTTAAATGCCAGCGCCAAAATCATCAAAACAAATCATAGCAAAGTTGATCTCAAAGAAATTATTAATACAGGTTTATTTGATTTCGAAAAAGCTTCTCAGTCTCCACTATGGCTTAAAACCCTCATTGGTGAGGAAAGCAGTGAATCCGATGAGTTTAATATCTCTTCATTTTGCTATAAAAGTAACCGCCCTTTCCACCCACAAAAGTTTTTTGATCTCGTAAATGACAACCTCAACGGTATCATCCGTTCAAAAGGCTCCTTTTGGTTAGCCAGTGTCAATGATTATGCCCTTAGTTTTCAGCAAGCGGGTGAGTTACTGAGTTACGCGGTGGAAGGTAAATGGTTAGCCGCAGCGATTAAAGAAGATCCTTCACTTGAAAGTGAATATGCGGACTATATGGAAGAAACTTTCGATGGTATCTACGGGGACCGCAAACAGGAATTAGTTTTTATCGGCATCGATTTAAAGAAAGAAGAAATCATCGCAAAACTCGATCAAAGCCTATTAAGTGATGAAGAATTTGCTCAAGGCCCCGAGTACTGGTCCACTTTCGAGAGCCCTTTTGAAATTGACTTACAAATGGCTGAGGAAGAGAGTCCTGAGTTAGCTGAAACTCATTGAGGCAATGGAAGAATGAAACTAAAATTTATTCAAGGGAGTTAATTATGCAGAGTACACAGGAAACTTGGAAAAAGGGTTACGAAGTGATGCCTAGTAATATTCAACTTCCAGCTATTAGCTTTAGACAGGCTCCAGATTCAGAACTTAAGACATCTTCAAGCAAACTTGACGCCCTCTTTCCAGACGATCCTCAAAAAGCGGAAAGAAGTTATAGAAAGACCATCCGTTCCATTAGTGAAGTCAAAGAATTTGCCGAACAATCACTTTTGGCCTTGGGCTTCTCGGACCTTTCGGTTGCTGAACAATTACAAGATTTGGCGGCACAACTGATCAAGCGCTTTAAGCTTAACTACCTGCACTGTCGTATGGATCTCGTTTATACCGATAGCTGTAGAAAATTTCACATCGACAACCTATATACTCGTTCAATCACTACTTTAATTGGACCTGGCACAGAATATAAGCTCATGTCAAAATCCAATGAAGTCCTACAAGTCAAAACTGGTGAGACCATCTTGCTCAAAGGCCTTAAGCACCGTGGACGCAGTTCCAAGATTGTCCACAAATCACCTAAGATCTCTCATCTCAATACTTATCGTCTTGTCTTCGTCATGGATTATTAATAATCTAATTTAAAGATAAGATTTTTGTTAGAAAAATCTGTGCCCAAAGCTGTAGTAAATAGACTGATAGACTCTGATGTTTAAAAGTAGTAGCTCAGTTCTTATTCATCGGGACAGTAGCTATACTCAAGGTAATGCTTTAATACATCAAGTAAAAAGTCAACCTTAATAGGTTTTGTGATATAGTATTCTATGCCGATCGTCTTAACCTTCGACTGTTGATCTGTAAAGGCATCTGCAGACATTACAATGATGGGTATATTCTTAGTCAAAGCATTTTTTTTGATATTTATAATAGCTTCAACACCTCCCATCACAGGCATTTGTAAATCCATCATAATCAAGTCCGGTGGTGTGCCACTTTCTGCCATTCGTAATGCAGAATCAACGCCCTCTAAGCCATTGTTTGCGATATCAATTGATAAATTAAAGCCACCTAAAATTGTACTAATCAACTTTTGATTTATTAAATTGTCTTCTACCAGCAATATTCTAGTATCTGATGAAAATTGAACTTTTCCATGCTTAGTCTTTTCAATCTTTGCTAAGTCTTCGCCCTCCTTAAGAGGTAAGTTAATTGAAAACATACTCCCCTGATTTATACCACTTTCTAAAGATATAATGCCTCCCATTAATTCTATGAATTTCTTAGAAATAGAAAGTCCCAAACCAGTGCCTTGATAACTTCTTGTATTTGAATCATCCACTTGTTCAAAAACTTTAAAAATTGTTTCTTGATATTCTTTAGGAATCCCAATACCCTCATCTCTAACAAGTATTATCAATTTTTGATCATCGGTTTTTACCGTCATTTCTACTAATTTATTAACAGGTGTAAATTTAAAGGCATTATCTAATAAATTAATAATCACTTGTTGGAGTTTGACTGGGTCAATTTTGACGTATTTAGCGATCAATTCTGTATTTTTGTATATAAAATTGATCTTTTTTTCTTCTGCTAAATGCTTATAAGTATAGACAATATTTTTAAAAAACTTTTCTAAATCAACATCTTCGACTTTCAGTTTGAATTTACGTTCCTCAATTTTTGAAATATCTAAAATATTATTAATGACCTTAAGAAGGTATTGTAAACTGTTGTCAATATAATTTAAATAAAGTGGGTAGTAATCCGGTAATTCTAGTGACTTACTATTTTCTAGGAGAATTTCATTAAATCCCATAATTGCACCTAAGGGAGTCCTAATCTCGTGACTCATATTAGCTAAAAATTGCGACTTTGCTTTACTTGCATCTTCAGCTCTTAACTTCATCGCAATCAACTCTTTTTCTGCATCCTTTCGAACCGAAATTTCATCTCTCAATTCTTCTTCTCTAATCCTCAAATTATGAGTGCGCTCTTTAACTTTGGCTTCTAAAAGTAAATTACTTTGTTTTAATTTCGTGTCTGCCTCTTTTAATCGTTGATTTAAATGGTTGGCATCTGTTAATAGTGAGTCTTTTGTATTAAGTAAGAAAATAAAATCAGCCAAGAAATTATGCATTGGAAGATTATGTAAGTTTAAACCTAGTTCAACTAGGGAATCCATTTTGGAAATGATTGGGTTACATAGAAAAATAAAGAGTTCATCACTCTCTTGATAGATAATTTGTCCCTTTAAGGATAAGAGGTTATTATCTATTGATTCTAAAACAAAAGTTCTATCTAATTGTTCAAAAAGCTCATCTAAATTAAACTGTATTTTGGGAGTTTTTATTTCAAAAAGATCACCAATATACTTATCCCCTGTTTCAGGTAGAAATTGATTTATTATTGAGCCAGCTTGAAAAATAAGCATATTCTCATCCCAAGCAATATGAAATGGAAATACCTTATCAAAGGTATTGGGATTTAAATTTATTTTATTATTGCTCAAAATTTATTGCCCTTTAGAATTCATTTTCACGTACGATCACCTAATATGACAACGAAAAAAATAGAATGATCGTTGTTTTCATCTTTTGAATTTTGTAACGTAATAGAAATTTTTTTGTTGAAAAAAGTCGCTAAGCCCATTATCAAACCCTCTACAAATGAATCGAGTCCAGGTCTATCAGAATAATAATGTAGATACAAAGTGTCTTGTGTTACATTGGTACATTTAAAGGATGGAGGTTTAATCCCTGGGATAACATTTGTCACGTTAAAGTGTAAATTATCAAGATTTTTCATGAAGTCAAAAAGATTATCTCCAAAGACTTTAAACACATAATTAAACTCAGTTTCTAAAATAAAATCTACCCACTTTGTTCCTGCAAGATAGAGAATCTTTTCTTGATCAATCTCAAGCTTTTCAGACGCTACTGATACAATTCCGTATGTTATTTGATCGGGGTATTGCTTCATTCCCATGAAGTATAATTTTTCAATATCTAATATTTTAGCGATTTTCGACCACTCATCTTCTCCAAAGTTTTGCTGAAAAAAATCTTTAAAGAACCTATTTATAATACCATACATGCTAAAATACCTCCAAGGTTTATGAGTAGTGAAGGAATATAAAACATAAATATCTCATTCAAAACTAAAAACGATCAATATGAACGTTTTCCTGTATAATTAATTAATTTTGAACAATTTTATCTTAAATAAATGTTTATGATACAGCAACTTTCTTAAGTCAATAATTTTATGAATCTTCACCTTAACACTTATCGTCTTGTCTTCGTCATGGATTATTCATGATCTAGGAAAATGAATCCTAGATCTCAGAGTAAGTTCCTGTGGCAGCACTTTATCCGCCTCTCAAGGTGGGCACACCTTGCAGGGATGGGGACGGAGTCCCAACACTTCTAATTAAAACAGGGGGGGGGGTATCGCCTCACTCCAGCGGGGAGGTATTGCCATACGGGCGGATGGTAACTACTAGGAAGATATAAGGAAATTCAAGTATCAGCAGTATATCCGCTAATCTGAAGTAGCGTCTTATTGAATACATAATCAATCACTATGCTCAGTTTTTCTTTCTTTGATTTTTTCTTTAAAAATGGATTTATAGCTCCCCCAAAATCCATTTAATCCAGTTATATGTACAGTCTTTGCTAGAAAGCCTATTTCAAATTCAGGAAAATCATCACACACCCAATCTATAGCATTTACATGATGAGTGGTGTTACATGATGGTTGATTCATTAGAGTCGTTTGAATAAACGACTTATAATCGTGGTTATATGTTAAATATGTCTGTATTGTGAAATTGAGGGGGTCGCTCAAGTCCGCAGAAATATTTTCTAACTTATAGACACAATTAGCTAATTCTGTTGCACTGAATTCCCCAGACGATAATAAAATTGCTTTTACACCAAACTCACCATAAAAGTTTTCACTTGATCCGATAATAATCTTATCGGATTTCAAATTAAAAATAGATTTCTCTTCAGATTCAATTTTATAATCTCTATTATTAATAGTGTAGCTAAATACCGTTTTTTGAGGATAAAATTCGATTTTAAGAGGAATAACAGTATATGAAGTTTCGTCTATAGTAACTTTAATAGGTTCTTGATCTTTAGCATGGCATAATAATTCTCCATTTTTATAATCAATAAAGAAGCTATTTCCAACTGTCAAAATTCGTAGACGGTCTTTGTCTGTATCTCCAGTTATTAATTTTAGATCTAAATCATAAAACTTAATTACTTTAAAGGAGATTATAATATTCAATTGGTGTGTGGTATTTGAAGTTTTACTCCCCTCTTCCATTTGCATTTTAGTAATGATATTTGTAATAATGATGTGATAGAATAAACCAACAACAACAAAACAAATCCCTACATACTGATCATAGTCTGTAATTGACAAATCAATGGTCTTTTTAAAAATAGCTGATACTATTTGCTCAATAAAAGGGGGACTTGCCGCTAAAGTCAACCCTCCATAAACTGTGGCAAATGCTAAGCGATTATGTGCTTTTGGCAAAAGTTCTTTTAATTGCTTTAAAAAATTATTCATAATTGAACTAGAAATTTATTTGATCATTTTCGAATCTTTGATGTTTTAATTAGCTTACTGTCCATACTTATTCTTTCCATCATATGGCATATCTTACTTTAGACTAAAAAAGATGTATACAATTCATCAAATAATGACACCTATAAAATTATTAATTTACGATGATCTCAATAATGATCTTATAGTTGGCTCTAATGATTAAAAATCATGCTTTTAACAAAAATCAACTATTTCGGTAAGCTCCGCAAATTTGCATATCTGGGCCCGATATATACAAGACTTAAATCTAGCACACCATTTGATTTTCATGTACCACATTTTGACTCTCTTCTTTCGTGCTTTTTGTGATCTTTCGTGGTTAATATTTAAACCACAGAACACACTAAATAACACAGAAAAAACTCTGCGTCACAGCGACTCTGCGTGAGAATGTTTTTATCTTTTTACAGACAGGAAAAAGCCGAGCTGGAGCTCGGCGGTCCCATTAAAAAAAATTAGCGGGCTTCGCGACTTGGCGAGAGAAATTTCGAATTCAAATCTCACACTCCATTTGAGATTGCGAACACCGCAAATTTGACCTCACTTTTTGTGCTTTTTTGAGATCTTTCGTGGTTAATATTTAAACCACAGAATACACTAAATAACACAGAAAAACTCTGCGTCACAGCACCTCTGCGTGAGAATATCAGTACAGGAAGACAAATAATGCCGAGCTGGAGCTCGGCGCTCCCATGCCTCTCAGAGTGCTGAATCGCTCTTCATAAAGAGCTACTTCCCTAGTAATTTATAAACTTCACTAGCCGCGAGGAGGAAGGCGCCTACGCCGTAAACTTCCGTATCGCCTGCTTGAATTTTCTTTGGATCTTTACCAATTGCCTGAACCCAGCCCACTTTGCCTTCTTGATTTACACTGCGCATAAGTGCGTTGATGGATCGCTTGACCACAGGGCTATAGACTTTTTCATTCAAGTGACCATTATTGATTCCCCAAGCTAAGGCATAGCAGAAAAGCCCCGTACCTGAGCTCTCGCCAGCAGGGAATGACATGGGGTCTAATAAACTCGGACGCCAAAAACCATCTTCCGCTTGTAATGAGCTCACTTTTGAGGCCATTTCTTTAAAGAGCTGGAGGTATTTGGCACGGTCGGGATAATCCTCTGGCAGCACTTCGAGCACACGAACGAGTCCGCCCATAACATAGGCATTCGCATAACTAGAAAAAACTTTTTCTCCATTGGCTTCTTTCTTGTCAAAGTAAGTCGCATCACGATAAAAAAGCATCTGCTGTTTATCGTAGAGGAGATTATGGGTCTTCCACCACTTGCGATTCATAAAATCCAAATATCTAATGTCACCCTTAACTGCATAGACCTTTGCAAAGGCGGGAGGACTCATAAACAGTGAGTCACACCAAGACCATTCTCCGCTCCAACACACCGCTAAATGATCTGTCATATCTACATCGAGATTCGCATTATATAGCTGACCAAAAACCTGCGTCGTTTGTTTGAGATATATGTCGCTATTCTCAATTTTTGCCATATCCGCATAAACTTGAACGATAGTGTGGTTAGCTGCGAAAGTGGTGTTTTTTCTACCTGCGGTCTCCATGGCATCGACAATCTTTTTATCACCCGTATTTTGAAATTTCGCGTATTCGGCTCTATACCAATCGAGATTATGATCTTTTCCTGGAGTCCGATCTCCAATGGTCCAATTAAGTCCCTGACCGACTGATTTTAGCTGCTGTAAAAGCTCAGGGTTTTTCGAGATTTTATAGAGTTCCATACTTCCCACAAACCACGTCGCGTTGGTCCAATTCCAATCACCGCGGCTTCCACCAACCACCGACTGACGATTTTTCCACATCCAGTCATGTGACTTTTCCATGGTAGCCAATAATTCTGCTTGCATTTCAGGACGAGTTTTCTCGTTAACTTCCTTGTTTTGAGCACAAGAAAAGCAGAGTGAGACAAGGCTCATAAGGCCTAGGTATGATAGACTTTTAAACATAAACAAGCTCGACAATTAATATGGACTAGACATGATTGCAGCCCAGCACACTGATTAGAAATATAATTCATCTAGAATATAACAATAAATAACTTACAAAATAGGAGTAAACTTACTCAGAAGAGGAAAAATAAGGGGAAATTTTTCATCAAAAAACAATCTAGTAGCTGTTTTTCATTGATAAGTTTTTTTATCATTATCTATAATATAATGACAGTTTTTTTAAGAATCTAATTAAGGAAGACGCCCTCATTGGTAGTGTCCCAAATTTTCTGTAAATTCTGCTATTGCTCTACTTTAAGAGTTATGAATAGCTTCCGAGACTTCGCGAGAATGGGAACTTTCTCGTCGGAGCGAAATTGAGGAAGTTGTTTGTAACTCGGGGTAAAGAAGATGCAGAGTGGTGTTGTACCAAAACAACCCACAAGGAATTATTATGCACCACTCTACACAAGAAAACAGTAGCGTCTTATTAGAAATGATCCAACAAGTTACAGAAAACGGCGAAAGCGGAATGCTTGAAGCGATGAGAGTTTTATTAAATGAAGCGATGAAAGTGGAGAGAAGTAATTCTCTTGAAGCTGATCCATATGAACGTAATGAAAGTCGCTTGGGTTATGCTAATGGCTATAAAAATAAAACTGTAAACACTCGACTTGGAGCAATGAAGCTTAATATCCCTCAAGTCAGAGGTGAAATTGATTTTTATCCAAGTTCTTTGGAGAAAGGCTTGCGAAGTGAACGAGCTTTAATGACAGCTATGGCAGAGAGTTATATTCAGGGGACATCGACTAGAAAGGTGACTAAACTTTTAGAGAAAATATGTGGTCTATCTGTAAGTAAATCACAGGTATCCCGTGTGGTAACTGAGCTAGATGAGAGTTTAGAAAAGTGGCGCAACCGTCCTTTAGGTAAATATTCTTATCTTTTGGTGGATGCGAGATACGAGAAGGTTAGAGTAGATAAGACTGTTCGAGATTGTGCTTTACTTATTGCCTATGGAATAGATGAATCAGGAAAACGTTCAGTCCTCGGAACAAGTGTTTCTTTAAGTGAAGCGGAAGTTCATTGGAGGAACTTTTTTCTGTCATTGAATGCTCGAGGACTCCATGGCCTCAAGATGATTACCAGTGATAGTCATTCGGGCCTAAAAGCAGCGTTAAAGACTGTATTTGGTTCTATCCCATGGCAGAGATGTCAATTTCACTTACAGCAAAATGCTGGTGCTTATGTCCCTAAGAAAGCTATGCGCTCAGAAGTAGCTCAAGATATTAGAGATATCTTTAATGCACCTTCAAAGCTTGAGGCTGAAAGGCTTTTAAAGCTTACTTGCTTAAAGTATGAAGAAAAGGCTTCACATTTATCTGAATGGATGGAATCTGCACTTCCTGAAGGCTTTTCTGTATTCGATCTCGAGCGTTCTTGTTGGACAAAACTGAGAACGACCAATATGGTTGAAAGACAGAATCGAGAAATTCTCAGGCGAACTAGAACCGTATCTATATTCCCAAATGAAGCTTCACTTCTTAGATTAGCATCCGCTATTCTTATGGAATTAGATGAAACCTGGATAGCTACAAAAAGAGTTTATCTATCTGTTTAACTAAAATTGGTCAACACCAATTTACAGAAACAACGGGACTCTATCCCCTCATTGATAATGATATATCCACTAGCACTCAAGATTTGAGGGAATAAAATTATGAGTAAATATGATTTAGAAAGCATTATGCTTCAGTTTCAGACCTCATCCCAATTTGTAAAAAGTGAAACCTACGGTGGTGGGCACATCAACGATACCTTTAAAATTGAGATGAAAACAGATGATAAAAGCCCTATTCGCTTCATCCTTCAACGCATCAATCACCTCGTCTTTAAACGCCCCGATAAAATGATGGACAATATCAGTCGAGTCACGGAACATTTGCGACAAAAAAATAGTTCTTTTAAAAAAAGCATATACCTCATTAAGACTCTTGATGATGAATATTATCACCGCGACCCCAACGGCAATTACTGGCGCCTTTACAACTTTATTGAAGGGGGAGAAACTTACGACATAATAGAGTCCCCTGATCAAGCTTATGAAGGTGCTAAAGCTTTTGGCAACCTTCAGCGAGAACTTGCAGATCTTCCTGGTGGTATGCTTTTTGAAACGATTCCAGATTTCCACAATACACCACAACGCTACAAAAACTTTGAACAAGCAGTGATCGAAGGGCTTCCTGAGCGAATTCAAAATGCCCAAGATGAAATCAGCCAAGCCAAACGCCTACGTAAATACGCACCGGCTATTACCGACCTGCTCGCTAGTGGAGCCATTCCCCATCGCGTCACTCACAATGATACCAAACTCAATAATGTCATGCTCGAAAACGAAACTCATGTGGGCGTCTGCGTCATTGACCTCGATACACTAATGACGGGCTCGGCTCTTTATGACTTTGGTGACTTCATCAGAACCGCAGGGCGAATTGGAGCTGAAGATGAAAAAGACCTTGATCAAGTGAGTTTTTGCATGAAGATGTACAAAGCTTCTCTCCGTGGGTATTTAGAGAGTGCCGGTGATACTCTCAATGATGTGGAGAAAGATAATTTGGCTATTAGTGCCATCGTGATTAGCTATGAAATAGGCTTACGCTTCCTAACAGATTACCTCATGGGCGATACTTACTTCAAAACTCAGCATGAGACTCATAATCTTGAGCGCGCTCGAGTTCAGTTCAAGATGGCTCGCGAAATAAAAAAACGCTTAGCGGAACTCAATGCGCTCGTGAAAAGCATTAATTAGACAAGGTAAAGGTTCATCACTCTTTTTGTAAACCTTAACATAATGAGGTCTTTTTTAATCGAAGCTTAACGCCACAATCAAAACTAAACATAAGTCACCTCTGCTTAACTTTAGGCGGGTTGATATTTAATGGCGGATTAACTAAAGCCTTCTATCACAAGGCTTAGTAGCAAGTCACTGTAAGGCATGAATTATTTGCTCTTATGCAGAGAATAAATTAACTCTGCGATCAAACTTGTTAGCTACTTATGTCTAGGAATACGCATGCAAAACCAAGAGATTAATTTTGCCGTCATTGCCGATGTGCAATACTCTGATGAAGATAATTTAGAACTCTGCCATTTCCGTCAATCTCCTGAGAAACTCTATGATGCCGTAAGCGACATCAATCAAAGTGATGCCCAGTTTACCGTTCAACTTGGCGACTTTATTAACCAGTATGAGAAGTCCTACGAAATCGTTCTTCCCATTTGGGATGAACTGCTAAAGCCTTCTCGTCATGTACTTGGCAATCACGACCTCATGGTGAGCGATCAATTCAAACAAAAAGTCGCCCCACTCTTAGGTCTTCAGAAAACTTGGTATAGCGAATCCCTTAATGACTGGCGTTTTATTTACTTAGACGGTAATGACATCAGCTTCAGCGCCAGCTGCGAAGGTACCGCTGAGTATGAAGAAGTCGAAAAGTATTATCAAGCTCACGGTGCTCCTAGCCCGAGATGGAATGGCGCACTTGGTGAAGAGCAATTGCAATGGTTAGAAAATGAGTTGCAAATCGCTACAAGATCCGAGCAAAAGGCAATGATTTTTTGTCACTTTGCCGTCTACCCCTTTTCAGAATTCTGTCTATGGAATGCCCCTTATATTGTCTCTATTATTGACAAGTACACTTGTGTTAAAGCCTGGTTCAATGGTCATGAGCACGATGGAAACTACCAACAGCGCAATCATTGCCATTACCTAAGTTTTAAAGGCATGGTTGATACAGATGAAAGCTCTTTTGCTTTTGTGAGTTTAAAGGAAGAAAGTATTGAAATAACAGGCATGGGCCGAGAGATCAGCCGCAGCTTAGCCATCGCTGAACCCATACCCGATGAACTTCTTACAAGTCCTCATAAGAAGGCAAAGACTGCCAGAAAACCACCAAAATTCTTAGTTTAATTATTGAGGTGAAACTTTATCCTCTGGGCAAATAGGACGTAAAACCTTACAAGGATTGCCTACGGCCACAACACCTGCTGGAATATCTTTTGTCACCACACTTCCGGCACCAATCACACTGCCTTCGCCAATTGTTACTCCTGGGCAGATAATCGACCCACTCCCAAGCCACACATCATTGTGAATATTAATTTCGGCTGAGGTTTCAAAGTAGGTCCTGCGTTGCTCCGGATCGATAGGGTGTTGCGGCGCTGTAATTTGCACCTTGGGACCGATGAGGACGTAATCTCCTATGTGGATTTTGGCCGTATCTAAAATAACGCAGTCAAAGTTGAGGAAGACTTTTTTACCAAAGCTAATATTCGAGCCATAATCACAACGAAAGGGCAACTCAATCCAGGGTGGCTCTTCATTACTTTTAAAGAGTTCTTTAAGGATCGCTTTACGCTTGTCCATTTCGGTCTCAGTGGATTCATTGAGCAGACGACAAAGGCGACGGGCATTTTGTCGTTCGTCAAATAATTGCGTATCCGCTGGATCAAAAAGTTTGCCCGCTAACATTTTTTCTTTTTCAGTCATGATTTAATCTCTTGTGTTTCAATTTATAAATTCTTTATCCATGTATATAGCAAGACTTCTCCGCTGACTCCGTGGATTTGACGAATTAACAAAAGACTAAGCAATTCTTAACCCACATAAAACAAGCACTAACAAAATCTCATTAAAAAGTTTGCCCGCTCTATGCTTTTTTGTACTATTTCGTCATAGATAATTAATGACTTATATAAAATCAAAGTTTTTTGAACATTTTTTTAATTTAAGTGTTAAAAAACATGTTTGATCTGTGTTTAAATAGATAAACACTAAGAACATGGAGATAATAATGAGCACATTTCAAAAAAGATTTTTACTTCTTAAAAAAATCTATTCAAAGAGTTCACCACTCGTTTTAAAATAAAAAATGCAGTGAAACTCAAGTCGACCAGCTCTTGATTCTAAAGAATCAAAGCTGAACTCACTTGTATATTTTAGTTCTAAGGGCCGAAGTTCAAAAGCCTTCTAGAACTATTTTCCCTTTTGACTTTCCCGATTCAAGTAATTTGTGCGCTCTTCGCAAATTTTCTGCGTTGATTGTGCCGAAATGTTCCCCTAGCGTAGTTTTCAGCTTGCCTTGATCAATCATTTCAGCAACTTGTGTGAGAATCTTGTGCTGCTCGAGCATGTCGTCGGTTTGGAACATGGATCGTGTGTACATAAATTCCCAATGCAAGGAAATTGATTTGGCTTTCAATTCTTTAATATCGAGCTCAGCTGGGTCATCAATCAAACCAAACTTACCTTGAGGCTTAATGACTTTGACGATTTCTGGAAAGTGTAAGTCGGTGCGATTTAGGCTGACCACATAATCAACTTCAGTTAAGTCATGCGATTCAAACTCATCACTGAGCTTATTACAATGATTAATAATTTTTTCCACTCCCAAATCTTCTAACCACGATACCGTGTCGGGTCGTGAAGCCGTGGCAATTAATTGTAGCTTGGTGACTTGCTTGATTAGTTGCACCATAATTGAGCCAACACCACCCGCGGCTCCAATGACTAAAATACTTTTATTTGCATTATCTTTTTCCACTTGCAGTCGATCAAAGAGCATTTCCCATGCGGTGAGTGTTGTGAGTGGTAGCGCTGCCGCTGTCTCAAATCCCTGTGAATTCGGCATCTTGCCCACGATTCTTTCATCGACTAACTGAAACTCCGCATTGCTTCCCTGACGTGTTAGATCTCCTGCATACCAGACCCGATCTCCAGGTTTGAACAATTTTACTTTATCCCCCACTGCCTTGACTATACCACTGGCATCCCAGCCAATGACGGCGTAATGCCCCTCTTCTGGATTGCGGTTCTGACGAATTTTATAATCCACTGGATTTACCGAAATCGCTTTAACTTCTACCAAAAGGTCATATCCACTTGCTTGTGGCACTTCTAAAGTAATATCTTCGAGTGCATCCGCGCGATCAATCGCTCCTGCTGATTTATAGCCAACTGCTTTCATTTTGTTCTCCTCAATGTTCAGATTATTATTTCATCTGCCCTAAAGTATTGTTTAAAGTGCCATTCTTTTAATACATGAAAGATAATTATGCGTTTTAACTACAAAAAAATAAAAATAAAATAAACTGCTTTTAAGTCAAAAGCTTCACTCGACATCTCGTATAACATGCTTTAAACTGACGCCACTCGTATAATGAACTCAACGGTTCTAAATGGAACTTTAAAAGCATAAAATCCTCTCTGACTATGAAAACTTACTTCCAAATTTTACTCGGCGCACTGCCCATTGCCTTGCTTGTCTTTATTTTTATCAGTACCAAAGATATAAAAGAGGAACAAGGGCGATTGAAGCTAGGAAAAAGTATTAGTCACGCGCATTATAACCTCGTTTCTAAAGCCACAAATCCGACTCAATTTGACCGCGAAACACTAAAAAGAGTCAAAACCAATCTCAATCGTACTTACGAAGAACTAGGTCTCAAATTTCTCATTAATACTCAAGTCGACTCATCTCAAGCTGATGCCATTTTAATTGTCAGTCAGAGCAAGTTTAAACTGATCCCAAATGAAAAAGAGCAAGTCCATATTGCGACCCTCGCAAACGGTAAGCTGAGCTACCTTAGTCGCGAGCAATACAACAAACTCGATTTAACTCAGTTCGACTACATCGATCAATTCAAAGCCTCGGATCAGTAAAGTCTTATTAGGCCTTGGTCAAGTGCTTGTAAATTTGATCCGCCGGCAATTCAAAGAGACGCTCCATAAAGAGCGAGTACCATTCACGAAGCTCGGCATATTTGCGACTTTCGCAAACATCTTGATTGTTGCCAATGCCACCCACGTGAATGAGTTTTAAGTCGAGCTTTTGCTGCTCGATAATCGCTTTGGCTTCTTTCACTGCATCTAGAGCTGTTTGGCGAATAATTGTGCCCGAAAGTCCACCACTAAATTCCTTGGTGTAGAAATCAAATACTTTGTGATCGCCCTTATCGAGCTTAGGGCGGTAAAAATCATAATCGCGTTGCGTATTGAGCAGTACCACACCCGCCACTTTCATTTCTGCGAACTTCGCAAGAACTTCTTCTGCGTGGTCGAGGCTACCCAATTTAATAAAAATGGGCACTTGATCCGTGGCCACATCCATCACCGCTGAAATGCGCTCATACATCGCACTAGAATCATGGCCTTTCACATTGGGGCAAGATTCATTGATTTCGATAAAATCCGCCACGGGCAAAGATTTTTTAACGCAATCCAAGACACCCTGTAATTTGACTTCACCCTCTTGTGCAGGGTGCCCCATAATGCTGACGCCAATGGGAAAATCTTGTGGCTGAACACGATCTTGGAAAGCTTTGATATTGTCTACCGCCACATCGACACCTAAACTCGGCAAGCCAAGTGAATTCAAGGCTGAATGACTATTAGGCAAAGGCGCCCAGGGATTGCGTTCTTTGCCAAAAGCATTGAAGAGGTTACCTGTATGAGGTTTATCGAGAACCGTACCCACCACGGCAAAACCCGCGCCTAAATTATAATTAAAGTCTAAAAGTGAGCCATCCTTATCTAAACCCGCGGCATTGCCTAAGTCATTGCGGAATTTAAGTCCACAGAGTTCCGTGGGATTAAAGTCACCCTTAACTGGATCGAGCTGAAGTGCCGCTAAGTCCTTAATAAACTTGTTGCGACCACTGGAGTAGACTTTCATAAAAAGACTTGGGGGCAATAGCTTTGCGAGACTCGGCCTCAGTTTGTGCTCTATTTTTGCGAGACCAATCATTTGCAGAAAAACTCCTCAAAAACACAGATCATTTTCGCGTGATCTTTTGATCCAGCCATTTCACGAATTGAGTGCATCGACAGCATTGGGTTGCCCACGTCTACTGTTTTGATTCCAAGTTTACTGGCGACACTTGGGCCAATAGTGGAGCCACAAGGGCAATCATTGCGAGAAACAAATTCCTGGACCATGATACCACTTTCCTGGCAAAGTAAATTGAAGTAAGCTGCGGTTTCAGAATTGGTTGCGTAACGCTGATTGGCATTGTGCTTAATCACGGGACCATGATTGATGAGTGGGTGGTGATCCTTGTCATGTCTTTCTGCATAATTAGGATGTACTGCATGGGCCATGTCCGCCGACAATAAATAAGAACGACTCAAAGCGGCAAGGTAGGCTTCGCGCTCACCTTTGAGGCTTAGGCTAATGCGTTCGAGAATGGCCGGTAAAAAGCTGGAACAAGCTCCACGATCAGAAACGGAACCCACTTCTTCGTGATCAAATAACGCAGCCATGCTCACTGCCGAATGTGGTTTTGATTTAATCAAAGCTTCAAGGGACGCGTGGCACATGGCTAGGTTATCGAGTCGTGGCGCATAAATAAATTCGTCATTTAAGCCACCGAATGCCGATTTTTGCGAATCGTGCAAAAATAAATCAAAAGCAGCTACTTCAGTTGACGTCGCTTTGATTTTGTGTTCATCTAAAATGATCTGCAGTAGGTCTTGCTCTTTATCGAGACCAAAGATAGGCATCAAGTGCTGTTGCGCGTTGAGCTTGAGTGCTTCGCGATTATCATCCAAATGAATCGCCAGCTGAGGAATTCTGAATTGGTAAGAATCTAAAGAGACTAACTTAGTCACCATCTCACCATTAATGATCAGAGTTAAACGACCAGACAAATGCAAGTCTCGATCCAACCAGGAGTTCTTTAAGAGTCCACCATAAGTTTCGGCTCCCCACTGATGGTAATTACCCACTGAAGTCGCCGCATTGGGCTTCATCTTAAAACAGGGACTATCCGTATGAGCTCCCACAATATGGAATTTAACTTCCTTGTGGATTTCAGGCAAGCGAAAAGCGATAATACTCCCACCCGAACGCTCCACATAATAAGCTCCGCCTGCTTCTAGCTTCCACTCATCAGATTCATCTAACTCAGTAAAGTCGGCTGCTTTGAGTTGTTCTTTCGTATTCGCGACTGCATGAAAGGGGCTTGGACTCGCATCAATATACGCCAGTAAGCTTTCTGCTTGGGGATCTCTCATTTTTGACCTCAGTAAAATTATTATTTACCCAAGTTAAACTGCACTAGTTATTTTACAAAATTAGCAGAGCTTATGCCTCGCTTTTTCTTTTCGCTCAATCAATGATTGATTTTATAGCGCACCTAGTTTTTGAGAGAGGCTCCCCGCAATGGCTCCGTCACTCCTCCAAGGAACTTCAGCGCGAAAATCTACGCGTCCAAACTCACCGTAAATGACTTGCACATTTTTGGCAAAACCCAAAATCTTTGCTTCATCAAACTTTTCATTCGCGTAAGCTGAGCCCTGAAAATCAAGGATGATTTTTCTTTTGAGTTGCGTCAATAATTCTTGTTTGGACTCACTCAAAAACTTTAAGGAAGCCGCATCTAAATCGACTTTCGACGCTGATTTCAAACGTACCGGAAAATCTTGTTCCGAGAAAGTTTCATCACAATAAGACTCACCCGAGGAGTTCACCGAAATCATCCCCATAGCCGGCGGTTCATTAAGAACATATTCATCATTCAATTCAATACTCTGCGGTGCATAGAAAAGCTTGACCCCCAAAGAGAAAGTCAAAATCAAGACTGCGGTCTTCGCAATAAAACTTGGCAGGATTTTAAAACTTTGTTTAAGACAGGGAATGAAATCAAAACTTTCTTTTTCTTCTTGCTGATTCCGCAAATAAAGAAATAAAAACAGCGGTAAAACGCCGTGAATGAGTCTCACACTTGTCTCCAAGGACCACAAATGCCAATGAGACCAATCATTCGGAACGATAACCTGACTCACAATGCGTGAGCCCGCGGTTACAAATCCCCAAAAGGCCATATGAATTAAACTCACTTGCTCAAAGGCTTTGATAAAGACGATGATGCCCAACATGATATCGATAATGCCAATGCCTTGCACGATGGCTGCAGCCAATTCAAAATCAATAAAAAATGTCCCGCTCAGCATGCGCACAAACTTCACCGATTGATAAGGCCAACCAGCTGCGTATAAACCGTGACCAATAAAGCACGCCGAGATCAACAAGCGTGTCGCTGAAATTTTATAATGAGATAAGTAAAACTCACCTGTCGCTTCGCCAGCCGTTTTTTTATGTAAAAACGCCAAAAAGAGTAAGGGGCTGAAGCCCTGTAAAACATATTCGAGCATAATGGGGATTTCTTGATCGAGCGCCAAGTACTTTAAGAGAATATGTAAGGCAGTGAAATAAGCGAGTACATGAAATACTCTTTTCTGCCACAAGCTCACTGCCCCAGCTTTCATGTAAAAACAAAGACCTGCTGCAAAGATAAAATAAAGTCCTACCGTTTTCTCTAGAATACGCGCCAGATAATCTGAAACATTGGCGTAGTCTTGCCAAGTCATGCCCCAGAAATTCACAAAGGGACTGACAATGCTTTCACTCCAAAGCAAAGCTCTGAGTGGACTATCAAAAGTTAGGTAAAGCATACCTCGGCTAAAGAGGTAAGACGCCATCCCTAACTTTAAGAGTAGGATTAATTTATTTTCATCTTTGCTCATAGCTTACTTCCTTGCTTTGATGACCTGCTCTGCGCCTCCCTTAGCTTGCCAAATATTTAGGTTTTTTGGCAATGCAAATACCTCGTCGCCTTCTTTTAATGCCGCAACTTTCGGCTGACCTTCAAATTTAATGGTACGGATCGTGATCTCTTTTTCACTCACATCCAACATGTCAAAGCTATTAAAACTCCCTAAATCAATCGTCCATGATTTTGCATCATCGGGTTTTCTAACCGGTGCACCCCAGCAACCTTCTCCGATTTTTACATAACCTTTTGGATCAGCTACAAAACCTTCATCATTGCCTTCTTCTTGGCTAGGTTTCACCGCAACAGTTCTCTTCACAACGTGACTATCGTTTTCACAAAGGATATCGAATTTATTCACATAAAATATATTGGCCCAAGCATCATAAAGGTGTTTGGCTTCTTTTTTCTTTTTCGTGTGAGGACGCATGGGTTTATGGTAAGAGGCCAAGCGATACGTCGCTTTGGGCTTTTGTAGTTCCTTCAATAAATATTCTCTCTGACCACCTTTGGCATCAATTTCTGAATTTAACACAAAGAGTGAAAAGAGATCTCCGCCCAAACGGCAGTGATAATACGTCAAACGGTTTTTGGTTCCGTAGATCCCTTGGATATAACCCTGCCTTTCGTGATTACCATGAGTTGGTACAATGGGAAAAATACGACCATCTTCACCATAGGTGAGTTCCCAGTCATCGAGCCAAGCTTGCCATTCTTCATCTTTCCCACGACTGGTCATATCACCACCAAAGGAAACAAAGAGTGGTCTTAACTTGGCGACTAAACGATTGCCCTCTTGCCTCGCTTTGTGATTATTCCTTGAATCACCACCCTGAATAAAACGAAATGCTTTAGGTTTATTCGGTGCAGTTCTAAAGTAGTAACGTTCTGTTTGACCTTCACTATCTTTGATTAGAAAGTAATAATTCGTATCACTCTTGAGCTTATTTAAATTGAGGTAATGCGTCTTCATGCCGGCATACTCTTCTACCTTTTGAGCTTTTAGGGAATTCTTATAAGCAGCCGCATCAACCTTATGATCAAAAAAATCGTAGTGTAAGGTCGCATTTTCACCAGATTTTTGATGCCAAACAATGATCGCTTCAGAATCGGGATTCTCTTCCCATACTACGCGAATTTTATCCACCGCCGCAAAGCTGAAGCTCTGAAGAAAAAATAGAATGATTAGTGCTTGTTTCATAAATAATCCTTTGTGTAATTTATTAATGTTTACAAGCTAATCGGTTCAAAATAGCTATCATGTCACCTCTTTTTCATCTTTTTTAGATTTTTTTTTATTTTTTAGCGACAGGATTGTTTTTATCCACCGAAAAACTAGTAAGCTAATAAAAAATGATAAGGTCCCATGAGCCAAGAAAATCACGATGACATCCTACGACAAGCCTTCTCCTACAGGCAAATACTCGTTTCCTATGCTTATACCCTGAGCTGTGATTGGAACTTTGCCCAAGACGCCTTTCAGGAAACTCTTATTGCCTTACACCATAAAGTTGATGACTTGGATCTGGAAACCTTACTCCCCTGGATGAAACGCGTTGTTCGCAATAAAACTGTGGATATCATTCGCAAGCAAAGCCGTCAAACTAAGGTTCAAGAAAAAATGGCTGAACTCATCGATAGTAATTTTGATGGGCAAAGTCATTCGCAAACAAAACTCGAAGTACAAGCACAACACAAAGCGCTCTATAGCTGCATGCAAAACTTACGCGATGATGCTCGTCAACTCATCCTCGCTTTTTATCAAGATCGAAAATCTTGTGTTGACTTAGCTCAGGAACTCTCCCGCAGCGAGAATGCCCTACGACTTCTCCTCTCGCGCACTCGGCAAACCCTCCGCATTTGTATCAAAAATAAGCTTGAGGTCAAATCGTGAACCAGGAAGAACTTTTTGATGCTTATTTAAGGCAAGAGTTAAACGAAGAGGAATTAACTCAACTTCTTCAGCGCCTTGAACAAGAAGAGGATTTCAAAAAAGATTTTTTCCGTTATGTGGAAGAGACTTCCGCCATGCTCCAATGTGCGCAGGACATGCAATCTGAACACCTTCTTCCAAAAGAAAATGAATTGAAAATCGCCATAAAAGACCCAAACCAAAAGACAAAACAAGCTCCAAAGTCAAATTTTATCTTTGATTTCAGAATCATAACTGCGATTGCCGCAATCTTAGTCTGTGGCTTTATCATTCTCAACAAAGAAGAGTTTAACCCAGAAAAACTCACATATCGAATCACCGAAGCCCAGGCCAAGAACTTCACTCTCAGTCCCATAAGTCCTCAAGAAAGAATTGTTCTAGAAGAGAATGAATCTCTACGCTTGATTAATGAATCAGGCAGTCGTATTCAACTGGTGGGACCGATGCACGCACAATTCATCCACGATAAATATGTCATCCTCAAATCAGGGCGTATCACACTTAGCTTGAGCGAAGAAGATAAAGGCTTTCTCCTCTCAAATTCTATTAAAGATATTCGCGATATTGGCACCGCCTTTGGCGCTCATTTAAGGAACAAAGATTTGGATCTGCATGTCTTTGATGGTCTCGTTGAGTTCGGCACAAACAACAAAATCCTCGTCAAAGAAAAAGAATCCTATACCTACTCATCCAAATCTGGTTTCAGCTCGATCCCTCATCTCAGTGAACAAGTCTTTGCGAGCAATGCACAAATTAATCCCCTTCTCGAATTTAAAGTTTTAGCAGGAGAAAATTATTTCCTCAAACTCAATGAGAATACTTCAACACTGCAGGGAACCATCAACATTCTCAACTACAACCCTAAAAATCCAAAACTAATGCTGCAGATCTTTGCCGATGATGAATTTATTCAGGGCGTTCAGTTCACCAAGAAACAAAAAGAGATCCAAATTAAATTAAATGATTTAGATAAGGCACGCATGCTTAGGTTTCATATTGATGGAAGCAATCACGATATTCCCACCCTATTCGCTCAAATCTCCTTTTCTCAGAATGATGCCCTCGAGCCACTTCAAGCTAGCCAAGTCTTAATCTCCGATAAAGCGCATTGGCATTTTTATAAAGATGAAATCGCACCCCAAGAAGATTGGAAGACCTCTAGTCAAGCACCTGCCAATTGGCAAAAATCTCAAGCGAGCTTCGGCTACTCTGACAAAGCATCCACTGAGCTGAAAGTGGATGATCATCCCCTTCATGTCCGTCATGAGTTTGAACTACAAAGGCCTCCCAACAAAATGGCAAAATTAATCCTCTCGGCACGCGTCGATGATGGTGCCATTTTCTACCTCAATGGTGTTGAACTTCAACGTACCCACCTTCCCGATGGCCCCTTAGATCAAAGTAGTCGCGCTAATTTCCGCACCAAATCTGAATACAAATTCACCACCTTCATCCTACCGGTTGATAACCTCAAGCAAGGGCATAATATTCTTTCCGCCTCGGTCTATCAATTCGAGAAAAAGAGTTCCGATATGTTCTTTAACGCTCGCCTCTTGCTCTTGGAATGATAAGGATCAAATAAATATATCGCTCCATCAATGAAGACTCTTTCTTGTATCTAATATCGCAGAGCGATGACACTTTTAATAGTCCCACATGTGATGTGGGTTTTCCTAGGAGAATCAAAAATTGTGTGCCTTAAGGTACACGACTTAAACCGCCTCCTTAGTTCCATACCTTAAGGCATGGGGCATGTTGATTCATTATTTGACTTAGGATTTCATCCTAAGCTATTTAAAGTTTAATGGCTTCACCATTAAAATATATATCCTAACAGCTTATCAGATTGAGTTAGGTCTTAAGATGAATAATTTCCTTGAGTGCTGTAATAAAAACTTCATTGCTTCGTCTTAGCTTTAAGAACTAAATTAAGGAGCTTATATGAAGACCTCTATCATCACCATTTTAATCTGTGTTTTTTCTTACACCCTTTTAGCGGAAGAAAAACGTGCAAAAACAGCTGTCATCAAATGTAAAAATCCTCATGCCGAATCAGCTTATTTATTAGGCAAAAGACATGCACAGCAACATCTCAAGCAAGGTCTTTACCGCATCGAAATTTATGGCGAGTTAACGAATCAGCCGTCGCATTATTCACAAATCTTAAAAGAAGATAAAATCGAACTCATCCCAACTGCGGGCTGTATAGTGGATCTGCATATCATTGATCATGCCAAAGGCTATAACGAAGTCATGGAAACAGCCATCAAGAAAAAATTGGGAGATGACTATTTTACCAAAGCTGAAAGCAAATCACGAGAATTAGCCAAACTCGAACTAAGGAAGCCTAGCAAGGATAATTAAAATCCTAAGAAATTTTATTTTATTCTTCCTAGAATTCTTTTGATCTTCTTTAGTAGTGGAAGACAATTCATTAAGCCAAATAAGGAAGAATAAAATGAGCACATATCCAAGAACATTTTCACACATTGGCATCTCGGTTCCGGACGTAGAAAAAGCCGTCGAATTCTATAGCTCGGTCATGGGCTGGTATCAGATCATGAAACCCACAGTGATTACAGAAGAATCCGATACTCCCATAGGTCAAATGTGTATCGATGTTTTCGGTACAGGTTGGGGTTCCTTCAAGATTGCTCACATGTCAACTGGTGACAAAATTGGCGTCGAAATTTTTGAGTTTAAAAACAATGAAAAGCCTGCTGATTTTGAATACTGGAAAACCAGTACTTTTCACTTCTGTGTGCAAGACCCCGAGATCGAAGCTCTAGCGGCTAAAATCGTTGAGCATGGCGGTAAGCAACGCATGCCCATCCGCGAGTATTACCCCGGAGAAAAACCCTTCAAAATGGTTTACATGGAAGATCCCTTCGGACTGATCTTCGAAATCTATTCTCACAGCTACGAGCTCACCTATTCTCAGGGAGCCTACTAATTCTCAATTGAGCTAAAAATGAACTACCTCTACCTAGCGATTGCCATCCTTGCGGAAGTTATTGCCACCAGTGCCTTAAAATCCGCGGAGGGCTTCAGTAAAATTGGGCCAAGCCTCTTGGTCATCCTAGGCTATGGGGTAGCTTTTTATTGCCTCTCTTTAGTTTTAAGAACAATTCCCGTGGGTGTTGCCTACGCGATTTGGTCGGGTGTGGGCATTGTCCTAGTCTCAATCGTTGCCTATTTCCTGCACAATCAAAAATTAGATTTGCCCGCCGTCATTGGTATTACCCTCATCATCACAGGCGTGATCATCATCAATGTTTTCTCCAACTCTTCCGCTCACTAGAGAAGTTTTTCCCATAGACAGAGACAAATCCAGGTAGTGTCCCAAATTTTCTGTAAATTCTGCTATTGCTCTACTTTAAGAGTTATGAATAGCTTCCGAGACTTCGCGAGAATGGGAACTTTCTCGTCGGAGCGAAATTGAGGAAGTTGTTTGTAACTCGGGGTAAAGAAGATGCAGAGTGGTGTTGTACCAAAACAACCCACAAGGAATTATTATGCACCACTCTACACAAGAAAACAGTAGCGTCTTATTAGAAATGATCCAACAAGTTACAGAAAACGGCGAAAGCGGAATGCTTGAAGCGATGAGAGTTTTATTAAATGAAGCGATGAAAGTGGAGAGAAGTAATTCTCTTGAAGCTGATCCATATGAACGTAATGAAAGTCGCTTGGGTTATGCTAATGGCTATAAAAATAAAACTGTAAACACTCGACTTGGAGCAATGAAGCTTAATATCCCTCAAGTCAGAGGTGAAATTGATTTTTATCCAAGTTCTTTGGAGAAAGGCTTGCGAAGTGAACGAGCTTTAATGACAGCTATGGCAGAGAGTTATATTCAGGGGACATCGACTAGAAAGGTGACTAAACTTTTAGAGAAAATATGTGGTCTATCTGTAAGTAAATCACAGGTATCCCGTGTGGTAACTGAGCTAGATGAGAGTTTAGAAAAGTGGCGCAACCGTCCTTTAGGTAAATATTCTTATCTTTTGGTGGATGCGAGATACGAGAAGGTTAGAGTAGATAAGACTGTTCGAGATTGTGCTTTACTTATTGCCTATGGAATAGATGAATCAGGAAAACGTTCAGTCCTCGGAACAAGTGTTTCTTTAAGTGAAGCGGAAGTTCATTGGAGGAACTTTTTTCTGTCATTGAATGCTCGAGGACTCCATGGCCTCAAGATGATTACCAGTGATAGTCATTCGGGCCTAAAAGCAGCGTTAAAGACTGTATTTGGTTCTATCCCATGGCAGAGATGTCAATTTCACTTACAGCAAAATGCTGGTGCTTATGTCCCTAAGAAAGCTATGCGCTCAGAAGTAGCTCAAGATATTAGAGATATCTTTAATGCACCTTCAAAGCTTGAGGCTGAAAGGCTTTTAAAGCTTACTTGCTTAAAGTATGAAGAAAAGGCTTCACATTTATCTGAATGGATGGAATCTGCACTTCCTGAAGGCTTTTCTGTATTCGATCTCGAGCGTTCTTGTTGGACAAAACTGAGAACGACCAATATGAATGAAAGACAGAATCGAGAAATTCTCAGGCGAACTAGAACCGTATCTATATTCCCAAATGAAGCTTCACTTCTTAGATTAGCATCCGCTATTCTTATGGAATTAGATGAAACCTGGATAGCTACAAAAAGAGTTTATCTATCTGTTTAACTAAAATTGGTCAACACCAATTTACAGAAACAACGGGACTCTATCCCAAGGACATTGCCTTTAAGGCTACGGCACTCAAGCTTATCGGCACCTGCCAATTCAAATCTAAACCTTTTGGTGGACAAACCTCTCCCCGTAGTGTTTCCTGTAAAATTTCATCTAATTTCTCGCTCTCAAAAGCATCACGGCCAGTAATAATTTTATACAGGATCGAACCAAGAGCGTAAATATCGGTTTGAAAACTTTTCTCATGTTTTAAGTTTATCTGCTCAGGGGCCATAAAACCTGGCGTCCCCACTACTTTGCCTGTTAGAGTCACATTGTTTAATAAATCAGGGTTAAAGAGCATCTGATCGTACTCAATATCTTTATCTCCAATAATTTTTCCTAAACCCCAGTCACAGACTAACACTTCACCAAATTGACCCAGTTGAATATTCTCAGGCTTTAAATCCAAATGCAGAACATTTTTCGAATGTGCATATGAAATTGCATCACAAACTTTGATAAAGCTCTCTAGTAAATTCTGAAATTCGACCTGGCCAGGGATATGACAATCGGGGGAGTTTCTCATATATTCTGTAAGGTTATCTCCCACCTTTAATTCCATCGTAAAATAAGGCGCATCATCATCACTTACCCCAATATCGTAAACACTAATAATATTGGGATGTTCTAACAAAGCTGTTAGGCGCGCTTCCCGCATAAAGGGGTCATGAACTTCTTCTGGTGTCTGAGGACGTAGCTTTGCATAAGCCACATGGCGATTCAATTTAGAATCAAACACCTTATAGATTGACTTCATGCCCCCTTGAGCAAGCTTTTCAAACTGCGTGTATTGCGTATTAATATTCGATAACTCATCATACAAAGGGCGAGTGAAGGCGCTGCTTGAGTCATTTGAATCCTCAAGAACCTCATCATAAATATCATTAAATTTATAGGTAAGTTCTAAGGTCTCATCGTTTTCCATCAATTAAAACTCCAAGTTATTGATCAACTTTTTGACTTCACTTGCAAATTTTGAACGCACCCGAGAAGACAAGACATAAACTGATTCTTTTGTCAGCCCCAATTTTCCTGCAATTTCTGCTGAACTCATACCTTCTTGACTAAGACTAAACACCTCTAGAATTTCCGGTGAAAAGTTTTTGAATGTTTTCATAGGCTATCGAACAAAGATAAGCACGCCATTCATTTTCAAAAATTTCCTCGAGTTCCGATTCTGAGCAAGTGGTAAATTTATTCTCCAATTCGACTGCTTCAACACCCACTAAATCGGGGCGCACTGACTTTTTGCGAAAAAAACTGATCACGGTGTTTTTAGTAATTAAGCTGAGCCAAGTTCTGAACTTACTTTTTGATTTATCATAAGACTTAAGCCCTTTCCAGAGCTTGAGAAGTACGTCCTGAACCAAGTCATCCATGTCGTCCTTACTCTTCACATTCATCTTCTTCAGAATGTGGTAAATAAAAGCTTTGTAGAATTTAATAAATTCTTCCCAAGCATCCTGATCATTCCCTGATTGGGCACGAATGAGAAGAGTCTGTCGCGTTAGGTAGTTATCTTCGCTCATAAAAAAACAATCACTAGTTAACTTTGTAGAGTATAAAACTTTACTCTATGAATAACCAGTGATTTAAACAGTGTATAATCAAAAACCTTATTAAATAAGAGTTTAGTTAAGACTCATTTACCTTTTTTCACTTTCAATATAAATCCTTTTCAACTTTTCCAGGTTTCCTAAAGCAGACTTACTATCTAATTCATTTTGCTTCGAACAAAATTCAAGAAAATCCATTAGACACTTTAATTGCTTCTCATCAAATAAATCAATTATTGGTTTTTCTTCAAACTGCTGAGCATCGGGTTCCAATGCATAAATCGTCGTATCAATAGTTGTTTCAGTATCGTAATCAGACAGGTCCGCATGATCATATTTCTGCAAAGTAAATACCATGAAAGCAGGGAGATAAAATAACTTATAGCCCCGCTAACTTCTTTTCCGCAACTTTAGCAGGCTGCCAAAACCAACCTTTATTATCCCAGCATTGAGCGTACTTCACATCATTGAATAAAGTCGCATAGACTTTTTTAGCTCCGGCTTTATCACCCACTTTCTCCAAAGTCGTTGCTTTGATAAAGAGACTAACACCCACATCATTCAAGATAGCGTATTTGTTGACTTCTTTACGGGAGCCTTTCGGTAAAGATGAAAGTTGAGACTGAATTTGTTTCGCTCTTTTGAGGTACATTTCTACACATTTATTACTATAGGCAATTGCAGTGGCATGATCACCTTTTTTGACAAAAGCTTCCCATTAGATGCACCTGATACTCTCGTACCTTGAGTACAGGTGATCTAGGACCTTAGTGAATAATAATTGAAAAAATACCCAGAGAGATATATCTTGGTATATACCAAATTAAACGGAGATTAAAATGCAAACAGCAAAACTATTTCAAAATGGTAGAAGCCAAGCAGTAAGATTACCTAAAGATTGTCGCTTTAATGGTGAGGATGTTTTTATCAAAAGATTTGAAAACATGGTAGTTTTACTTCCAAAAGATAACCCATGGGTATCATTAACAGATAGTCTTGATCAATTTTCTGAGGATTTTCTTAATGATCGTAATCAACCTCAAGAACAATTGAGAGAAGCTCTTTAATGAAATACATGTTAGATACAAACATTTGTATTTATATAATCAAACAAAAGCCTATTGAAGTCATTCAAAAACTACGATCATTAGATGTATCGGATGTATGTATTTCATCCATTAGTTTAAGCGAATTAGAAAATGGTGTTTCAAAAAGTGCACACCCACTTAAAAACAAAATTGCATTAACTCAATTTCTAGGTCCAATCGACATATACGACTTTGACGATAAAGCTGCTGAAATATATGGAAGTGTAAGAACTCATTTAGAAAAGAATGGAACACCTATTGGTCCTCTAGACACACTAATTGGTGCTCATGCTCTATCTTTAGATTATACATTGGTGACAAACAATGTAAAAGAGTTCAACCGAATAGAGGAATTAAAAATAGAAAACTGGACTCACTAAGCATTAGATGCACCTGATACTCTCGTCCTTCGAGCACAGGTGATCTAGGACGTTATAAATTCATCCCAGGCGTATTGGTCATCATCATTTTGAGCACGGATTAAAAGAGTCTGCCTTGTGAGGTACTTATCTTGGACCATATAACATAACTCCTTATAATTCTTCTTTATTTGGCCATTATAAACCTTTTTAAATATTAAACCAATAAGCATTTTTTATTTAAAATAAAAAAATCTATACCCCCTAATCCATTAAAATAACGAGCATTCTTTATCCTTCCAAAGCAAGTCCACATCACGAACTTGCTTCAATAAAAATGCTTTCAACCTTATTAAGCTTTCAAAAAAGCTGCGTATAAATTAGGCAAATAGCAGTAAACAAACATCATGCCCACAAATGCTTAAAGATCAAAAAAAAGATTCATTATTCTGAATCCGGGAGTGTGCTTTAGAAACATCACTTCCTTGCAAATTAAGGGAATTTCAATTAGACTAAGATAAATTAATATCGGGGAAAATGGCATGACTAAGAAATCTTACCTAACACGGCAAACTTTAATTCAACGAGCTAGAGACCCACAAGATGAAGCCGCCTGGGAAGAGTTTATTAGTCTATACAAAAACTTTATTTATCACCTCTTACATAAAATGAATATCAACGCAAATGATTTTGATGATATGGTACAGCTTGTGCTCATGAAGTTGTGGGAGGGCTTAAAAAGCTACGATAGTTCGCGCGGAAAATTCCGTAGTTGGCTAGGCCGTTTAACAAAAAATGCGGTAATCAATTATCTCGATAAGCAAACGCGCCAAAATCTCCAAAAGGAAGAAATACGCAATACTCAAGAGCTGGAACTTCAGATCAAGAATTATCAAATTGGAGAATTGGAACAATTAATCGAAGATGAGTGGCAAGCCTACGTGACTTCGATCGCCTTTGATAATATCAAAGAATTATTTTCAGGTATGGCCATCGAGGCTTTTCTTTTGAGCCAGCAAGGAGTAACTGCCGTCGAAATTGCCGAACGTTTAGATTTAAAAAAAGAGTCGGTTTATGTATTAGTCTCGAGAGTGAAGAGTAAGTTCATCGATGAAATGCGTCGTTTAGTACGGGAACTCGAGAGTGATGGACAGTGAGCCACAAGTAAAAGTAATCTATGCTCTAAAAGATCTTTACGATGAAATAGAGCTAGGATTCGAAGGTGAAAAGATGAGCGTACGTCCCGTTTGTGACTCACTTAAAAAAATCGTTTCTCAGTACAGCAATGAAGAAAAAATTGCAGAAGGCGGGATGAAGAGGATTTTCAAAGTCTTTGATACACAGCTTCAGCGCAACGTAGCCATGGCCCGCTTACACACTAATGCACCTGAAACAACCCACGATTCTTTCATCCGAGAAGCACGCTTAACCGGCTTACTTCAGCATCCAAATATTATTAGTGTTCACTCCATAGGGATTGCCCAAGACAATACGCCTTTTTTTACGATGGAGTTAAAAAAGGGAGATAACCTGGCGAAAACCATTCAGCAAATCCACACTCATACAGGAGTCTTTTCCAAGAAGAATTTAGATTTTCTCCTCGAAATTTTCCTGAAAGTTTGCGACGCCATTGAATACGCTCATTCAAAAGATGTTTTACATCTAGACTTAAAACCTGAGAATATACAAGTCGGCAAGTACGGTGAAGTAAAGGTCTGCGACTGGGGCTTAGGCAAAGTTATAGACAACGATGATTGCAGTGAGTTTGATCAACTCTTATTCAATCCTGACTTACTTAATAATATAACTCTTTCGGGCGAAGTTAAAGGCACCCCGGGATATATGGCCCCCGAACAAGTTTCAAAAAACCTGGAGAAAACTAAACAGACTGACATTTACTCACTAGGAGCTATTTTTTATACTATCCTAACTGGTAAATGTGCCTATGAAGGTGATACGAATGATATTTTAAACGCGACCATGAGTGGTGATTTCGAGCCACCATCCGCTCGTTCACAGGGGCTTATATCTGTCCCAAAAAGCTTAAACGCAGTTGTATTAGAGGCCATGCAAACGAATCCGGAGAAGCGTTATCGATCAGTTTCTGAATTCAAAAATGAATTAACTAAATATATGGACGGTCGTGCTACAATAGCGGAGAATGCTAGCTTTCTAAAACAATTGAAATTATTTTATAAACGCAACTGTATCACGTGTTTTCTAGTCTTGCTTTTTATGCTTTGCTTGGTGAGCATCGGTATATATTTTAATTATCAACTAAAATCCAAAAATACAATCTTGATAGAAGAGCGCAATAGAGCTGATCATAGTATGAACTTAGCGCTTCATCGTCAACTCGAAGCTCAATCGGCACTCAATAGAATGATAAATGAGAAGAATTTAGTTAGATCGATGATTCAAGGTCAAGCCAATGATATTAAACAGATTTACTTCCTTAGTGACACATTGGTTTTTAGTGAACCACTCAAAGCCTTGCAGAAAGCTGAAGGTTTACTGAATAAAATTCAAAAAGGTGATCCTGCATATGCATGGGCAAGCATGCAATTAGCTTATATTTTCAGCCTGAGACAAGATTTCTCTCAGGCCTGCCAGTTTTTTGAAATAAGCTCAAATGATCCTCCTCTTTTAAAACTGAGTCAAAAGTATGCACGCCTTCAGAAGAAATCAGCTCTCTTGACACCTAAACAACTTATGGACTATTGGGATGAGTTATTAGTCAGTAAGTACCGCATTAGCGATGCCTTAAAAATGCTCAAGTATGACTCAGAACTTCGATCGAAACCTACAGAGCACTTTAAATTGGTAGAGTATATGCTCAAAGTCATCAATCCACATTGGGATAAACAAGAGTTTATTTACGATCATAGCAAGGGGAGTTTGAAGATTTCCGGCCAAGGATTCTCTAGGTTAGCCTTCAAAAAGAATGAATTTTTCTTGACTGGGAAAAAACCAAAAGAAAGGATTTTTATTTTTCGGCCTGGCGAAATCAAACAACTTGATATCAGCGATAGTTCATTTACTGATTTAAACTTTTTACTTGGAAGTGAGATTCAAGAATTAAATATATGTCGCACAAAAATCACCGATCTAACACCCATTAGAAAAATGGCTCAACTTAGAAAAATCATTTTAGATCGCGATGACATGAACCTCAAGGATATCCCCTCTCAAATACAAGTCGAATATAAATAGCGACTTTTTCATCACTTACTTGTTAAGGGTTCTGACTGAATTCTGTAAGTAAGGGTAAACTAGCATCAAATATAAGATGAGAGTTTACATTAAATATTCACTTGGAGATACTCATGAGAGAAAAAAAAGGCTTTACTTTGATAGAAGTGCTGGTGGTTATGGCCGTCATCAGTATTCTTTTTAGTTTATTAGTACCCAACTTACGACGGGCAAGAAAAAAAGCGACTCAGGCTGCTTGCCTCTCACAAATGAGACAAATCGGTTATGCATGGGGCATGTACTGGGGGGACAACAACGGCAATTCTATACCCGATAATAATGGTTGGGAAGCTGCTGCGTATTATAATAATAGTCAGCTAAAAACAACTGTATGGACAGATCATAATGTCCATCTAGATCTATATATTAACAATAAATCCTTATTTCGTTGCCCTGAAACTCAACGCGCTTCTAATCATACAAATGACTCCGATTATTTTGAGCACGATTATAGTAAACCTACGATAAATGTTACTATCCAGGCAATGGATCATGCTAGTGAAACTGTATTGGGCGCTGAAACTGCTTTTAACGGTGTTCCTTATTGGAAGAGGAGCAGACTTGAAGCACGTCATTTAGCTGCCAGTAATTTATTATGGGCAGACCTTCATGTGTCTTCGCGCTCGCATCATAGTATGAGTTTTAGTCCGGCCTGGTTCACAAGGTATGCCCGCTGGAACAAATGGCAAAATGAGTGGACTGAAACGACCATAGGCGAATGGGAAAGCGGTGGAGATATAGGCCTACCTTAATAATGAAATATATAATTATAATTCTCACACTAATTACTTCTATTCAAGTTCTTGCAGAAAAGTCGCTATTATCGAAAGATCACCTTAAGCCCTTTCTTGAAACTTATTGTATTTCCTGTCATGGAGCAACAAAACAAAAAGGTGATGTACGTCTAGATCAAATACATTTTAACATTGAAACGAATGAAACGGCACAAGAGTGGCAAGATATCCTAGATGTTCTCAATGTAGCTGAGATGCCTCCTAAAAAGAAGAAACAGCCTAGCAAAGAAGAACTCGCCGAAGTTTTAAGAAACTTAACCGAGGGATTACGAGGAGCGCGTAGAAAGCTTGCTGATCAGGGCCGTAAGATCACTATGCGACGTCTTAATCGCCGCGAATACGCCAATGCTATCGAGCAATTACTTGGCTTAAACGTAGATAGAAATGACCTTCCTCCAGATGATCCTTCCGCTCCCTATGACACCATGGGAGCCAATCAGTATTTTTCTGCTTATCACTTTGAGAAATATTTTACCCTGGGTAAAAAGCTAATCGCTCAAAATATGATAAAACGTCGCAAATTTGAGAATCGAATTTTTGAAGGTGAATCCCATAGGAAAAAGATTTTGCACAACTTTAGCAAAGATCTAGAAAAATGGACTCTCATTCAAAAAGGCAAGTGGAAAGAAGCTGGATTTACTGATGAAGCGGGCTCTGCCAATTTTGTCAGAGATTTTTTGAAACGTAAAAAAAAGCACGACTACTTTTGGACTTTACCCCAGAGTGAATCACGCCATTACTTTCCCCTTGATGGAAAACCATTTACAAAACTTTTTAGGGCGTCCATCGGCAAGCGATATGACCCCAAGGGAACTTACAAAGTCACGATGAATGCCGGACTTCATAATACCCCTCCCGAGGCACGACGTTATCTAGATATCCGCGATGATCGCACTCCGCTGCGCTCCTTCAAAGTCAATGGTGATCTACAAAATCCAACAAAATATAGTTTCATTTATAAACCACTTGCAGACAAGTATCTCTATTTTATACTGAGTGAGAAGGGGAATTCCACTAAAAACCCATCACAGTATTTAAAGCGTCTTGATCCGCATGGTGAGTCTGCGAGTATTTGGCTTGATAAGCTTGAATTTGAAGGGCCCTTTTATGATGGTTTGACACTTCTTGAGAAGTTAATTTATGAGGAGGGCTACCCAGAAATACGTAAGACGCATGACTTAACTGATGAACGTATGCGCCATATTTTCACGGAGTTTGCATTCCAAGCCTTTCGTAGGAAGACTCCTAACCCCGAGTTCATAGAACATGTTTTGAAACATTATAAACAGCAATTAGAAAATAAATTACATTGGTGGAAAGCTATAGAGGAGCCACTCGCTATGATATTGACTTCTCCAAACTTCCTCTATTTCAGTGAATATGAGGGACTTGGAGGAGAAAAATTATCCGCCCATGAATTAGTCATTCGCTTAGCCAATTTAATTTGGAGTTCACCCCCTGATGAAGAACTATATCAACTTGCGGAGAGCTCAAATATTCTCAATAAAGATATTCTTAATCAACAAGTTGAAAGAATGCTCAATGACCCGAGGGCAGCTTCCTTATCTGAAGGTTTTTTTGCTCAGTGGCTCCATTTAAAACGCCTCGATGATCTGAGTGTGAATACCACTTTATATAATGAATATGACCGAGGCTTAAAGCTATCCGCTCGTCAGGAACCCATTGAGATTTTTAAGTATATGCTACAGTATAACGAGCCTCTTTATCAGCTTATTAATGCTGATTATGTGATCATCGATCAACTCTTAGCCCATCATTACAAGATGGCTCCAAAAAAAGAGCATGGTTTCCATAAAGTTATGCTAAAAAGCAACTCGACGCGAGGTGGAATATTGACTACTGCAGCTTTTTTAACCATGACTTCTACGGGAGATAGAACCTCACCAATAATAAGAGGCTCCATGATTATGGATCAGTTTTTAAATAATCCACCCCCTCCCCCACCGCCTAATGTACCAGAATTAAAGGAAGCATCGGATGATCCCATTCCAATAAGAAAGATGATCGAAATGCATCAGGTTAAAGCTCAGTGTTCATCTTGTCATTCTAAGATTGATCCCATTGGCTTTGGCCTGGAAAGCTTTGATGCAATCGGTCGCTGGAGAAGTGTAGAAAAGCTTTCTGAGTCCTCACATACTGAGCTCAGTTCCAGAGGGCATTTACCTAATGGAACTCAATTTCACGATACTGATTCATTTAAGTTGAGTCTCATGCAGTATAAATCTAGACTCGCAGAATCCATTGCTGAGGGACTTTATTCCTATGGCCTCGGACGGAGCATCAGTTTTTCTGATAGAGAAGAGATCGAGGATTTAGTAGAAAAATGGGACAAAGATAAATACCGCTTGCGAAGCCTAATCCATCTTTTTACACAATCTAAAACCTTTCAAACTAAGTAAAGTATTATGATTATAAATCAAATATCAAGAAGATCATTCTTAAAAGCGACTGGAGCCTGCTTAGCGCTACCCTTGTTAGAAACTTTCGCCAATGAAAAGACTCCTGATCCAGCCAAGAAAATGATTTTTTGTAGCGTCGGTTTTGGTTTCACCAAAGAAAGTTTTTTTCCAAGTAAAGAAGGCTCATGGCACACTCTCCCCGAGGGAATGAAACCACTCACTAGGCATAAAAATGACCTTAGCTACATTACAAATTTGACCAACGCAGGCGCAACATCAGCCCATCAGGGAAGTACTAATCTACTCACTTGTGCCAATGTGCACCGTACACCTGGCAAGCTTTTTCACAATTCAATTTCCTGTGATGTACTTGCGGGAATGCAACTCGGCAAAAAAATGCGTTACAGCCATTTAGCCTTATCAGGTGGCGACAGAGATGGACATGGACCAGGCCGATCACTTTCATGGAATATAGAAGGCAAGCCCATCACAGGTATAATGGGTCCTTTAGAACTATATGCAAAGCTTTTTGGTCAGGATCGAGAGAGTTCTGAAGAGCGAGTGCTAAGATTAAAAAATAAGCAAAGTATCTTGGATGGAATTTACAAAGACTTTAAAGGTCTCAATAAAAAATTAGCCCATAATGATCGTGAAAAACTCGATGAATACTTTCACTCAATTCGAGATATTGAACATAGCCTCTCACGTGAGGCTCTATGGGCCGACACCCCTAAACCTAGAATAAACTTTAAACTACCTGTGATCAAAGATGGTTATACTGAAATCAAAGTCACTTACGAGCTTATGGCGCTAGCTTTACAAACGCATCAAAGCCCGGTGATATCTTATTGCCAACCAACCAAATCACTGCTAAAAGGCTTAGGCATATACTATGACCCTCATTCTATTAGTCATTATACCGTATCTAAAGAACGAACTGCTGCAAGCCAACTACGCGATCGCAAAAACACTGAGTTATTAGCACTCTTGATTGATAACTTGAAAGCAAAAAAGGAATTCGATGGTAGTTCATTATATGATAACTGTACTATTGCTTGGGGTAGCAATATCCGTACCGCACATATGTTGAAAAATCTTCCCATGATTCTATCGGGTGGGGGCATGAATAATGTTGTACATGGTCGTCATTTAGTACTCCCCGAAAAAGATACGCCGCTCGCTAATCTTTGGTTAACTCTTATGCAAAAAAACAATATTCAGATTAATAAATTCGCCGATTCTACGGGTCCTATTAAAGAGTTATTCTAATATCATTCTTCAAGGATTGTTAAGACTACTGGAATTAATACGTCTCATAGAACAAAAAGACTGCTTCTCCCTTCAATTAAAACAAGATATTGTGAATTGCTTTATTTGAGACAACCTCTTGCTAGAGTTTATTACATTTGTGATTTATACTTCTTCGCATGTTTCATACACACCCTAATGCCCCAGCTTAAAAGATATCAATAAGCTCCTCATTCGCATCATTCATATGACTTGATAGGGATTCGCCTTTCTGCTGAGTTCCTGCCGTCATCGGTAAATAGCGATAATACACGGTCAACATTAAGGAGCAGAGAGTCGTCGCATAAACTCTAATATTCAATTCACTTTTAAGTGGCCCTGTATGCGAAGATTGATCACTAGCAGGCCAATCCCAATAACCTTCAGAGCTTTGGTTATTTTTTAATTCATTCTGAAACTTATTATTCCAGGACTCCCAGTGCTTCCCCCCCTTGTGAAACATACTTTGCGTTGCATAATACCAGCCATACAATGAACCTTCTGGCGCTTGACCCCAGCTTAAAGCCTCTAAATCTACACTTGCGATTTTGTCAATTTCATCCTGAAGTTCTGTGGCACTCCCTGCCCCATAAAGCTGTAGACATAAGACTCCTACGGCTCGCATTGTGTGCTTAGTTCCCGTTTTCTTTTTATTGTAATCATAGGGGAAGCCATCTCCGCTTAAACTTCCTCCAGCCATCTTTTTAAGATAATGAAGAGATAAATCAACTGCGTTACTAAGTTCTGAAGCTCCACATCCAGAGGCTTTAGCTGCTTTCATTGCCTGATAATTCCAGCCACCAACTGATAAATCCTCCTTAACACTAGCGGGGCCATAATTGTACGTAAAGCCACCAGCATCTTGCTGACCATCCACGATCACTTTGACACAGTTTTCAACTAATTCCTTTAAGGCGTAATTCCCCGTCATAGCATAGGCCTCTGCTAATGCATAGGTCTTTATCGCATGTGAGTAGGAGTCACTGGTTATTGGATCTTTTATCAACCATGCAATTGCTTTAGAAACTGTTTTACCATATTTTTTTGATTTCGGAGTTTCACCATGAGCTAAATAGGTTAACAAGGCCAAAGAGGTCATCGCCGTATAAGATCTTGAATTACTATCCGCACTACACCATGACCCATTTGGGTTTTGTACATCGGCTAACCACTCCAAAGCCTTAGTTAATGATTCTTGAGCTGCCATTTTTCCTCCATAAGATTTAAGTGCTGCTGCACGCCCAGAGGCTGAGCGTCCACCAAACATCTTACTAGATAGTAAACTTGATGTAGAAGGCTTAATATCAGTTGTTAAATCAAATTCAGAATCAATTGATGAAGGAGGTGCATCACTTATCTCTTCAGTTTCAACTAACAAATCTTCGGTATCTAGAGCATCTTCAGAAATAAAGCTTGGATCTAGAGAAACTACATCCTGAGGCTCAGGTGGAGGTATTTCTGGTGGCGGAGGAGGAGGTGGGGTACATCAACAGGGGGAGCTTCCTCCATTTTAGTAATTTCGACATGTGCATTTTTCGACACTGCCTCGCCCTGAAAAAAAAGAACCGCCAGGACTATCAAGAGGGTATGGACAAAAGTTGAAATAAGTGGACCAATCAAACTTTCTTTTAATTTCTGACGGCTATACTCTGCCATAATCAATCGAATTTCTTGCTCACTCAATACGCCAAACTCAAAGTCTTCGTATTCATTACATTGCTGCATCATCAAGTTCCTTTATTTACTTATTACAAAGTATCGAAACCGACATGTTGTCACCGACCTTAACAGCAAATGCACTTTTTCAGTGTCATCAAAAATCTCTGCTTATTCATAGTAAGAATTTCAAAAGTAATTTCTCCTACATTCGGGTATAGCCTTTATAGAAATTCACGACACTTTCAAGATACAAAGTATCGACAGTGAGTAGCCTGTGGCGTCTGCCACACGACAAATAGTTTAGATGTAAATAGGGCTCGCGGATGTGAGCCCTGCATATTTCGGACCCAAGCTTGGGCCCTGGATTAATGATGAATCCATTTTCATACACCTAAGGGTGTACGCTACATTCTAGCGGACTCACAAGTTAGCCCTGACAATTTAGATATTCTCAGCCATACACCTGACGGTCCATACTATTATTTGTCGGGTTTTCAGTCCTTAACTAGACATATTTTACCTTCAAGCAATAAGGTGTAGTCAAAGTATGACTACACCTTACTTGTAAGACTCGAGAGCACAGAGCTCCCTCATGTGTAAAGTACTAAAATAAATCATGATTATCCATAACAGGGGGCAAAGCCCCCTAGTCGCCTGGTCAAGGATTGGCAAATCCTTGCAGGGAGAGCTCGAGAGGGACAGCGTCCTTCTCGTATGGGTCGCATCATACCCCCTTATTGTGGGTAAAGTTCTAAAATAAATTAAAGCTCTTGTATTTTTTTCTCTGCGACTTTAGCAGGCTGCCAAAACCAACCTTTATTATCCCAGCATTGAGCGTACTTCACATCATTGAATAAAGTCGCATAGACTTTTTTAGCTCCGGCTTTATCTCCCACTTCCTCCAAAGTCGTTGCTTTGATAAAGAGACTAACACCCACATCATTCAAGATAGCGTATTTGTTGACTTCTTTACGGGAGCCTTTCGGTAAAGATGAAAGTTGAGACTGAATTTGTTTCGCTCTTTTGAGGTACATGTCTACACACTTATTACTGTAGGCAATTGCAGTAGCATGATCACCTTTTTTCTGAGCATCCCATGCTTTGCCAACAAGAATATAAGATTGAGCTGACTTAACTTTAGGGATTTCTTTTAAAGCTGCTAAAGCTTTTTTCTTTTTTAAGTCTTTTTCTTTTTGCGCTTTTGCTAAACCTGCAGCATTCTTCTGGTAAACACGAACATAATCAATTTCGTAACGTGAAGGGAAAGTAGTCTTACTCACATCACCACCTCTATTTCCGCCTAAGGCAAGGTTAAGCAATAAGTACTGAGGCTGGCGAAAAGGATTTTTAGGCCCCCATTTAGTAGTAGCATTATTGGTGTTATTAACGTCAATTTCATTGAGTAAACGTCCATCCATATAAAGTTTTATACTGTGCTGATCCCAATCCATTCTCCAGTAATGAAATTCATTATCCCAATCTGCTCCACCAAATTCTGACATAGGTCGTTTACTTTCATCCCATTTTGCCGCCCAGCGGTTTTTTGTACCCCAGCAGGCATTGGCTAAAATACTGCCATGATAATACTCCAAGAGGTCAATCTCACCATTGCTTGGCCATTCGCCCTCTGTACCCAAAAACCAAATGGCAGGCCAGAGTCCTTCTTCTGTTTTTATCTTAGCACGTACTTCGAAACGACCATAGAGCCAGCTTTTGCGGTCTTGAGTCGTTACACATGCCGATGTGTAGTCTATATTTTTGCGACTCTCGCGCCAGCTATTACTTCCAGCCTTAAAAGTTGGGTTGGGACGCGTTTCTTTGCGCCCTTCAATAACCAGTTTGCCATCTTCGCAAAAGGCATTATCAGCCTGATACCACTGCAATTCCTCATTGCGCTTAAAGCCTTCTTCATGTGTCCAATCTTTTGGATTGAGTGCACCATCTTGATTGAATTCGTCATTCCAGACGAGGTCATAACCTTCGTATTGAGTGATAGTTTGAGCACTTATTGAACTTGCGGATACGAGCGCAAGCATGCCTGAAACAAGAAGTTTCTTCATGTTTTTCTCCATTAATATAATATTTGATTGATTTTCTTTAAGTAAATGAATAAAATTTAGTCGTTGGGATCGTAGGACCAGATACCCCTAGGGTTTTGTTGGTTTCCACTACCAATTGTTGAATAAGGATTCATGGTTTGTACATGGCCATCAACAAATAAATAATTAAGCTTCCCTAAATGTAATTCTAAGGCACCTAAGTTTTCTTTATCGTCATAAGTAGCCCCTCCGGTTTGATCATCTACACCATACCAGGGAATATTGATTTGAGCCTGCAAAGCACCATTATCTCTCCAGAGGTGCCTTAGTTCTGCACGTCCATGTGTACTGCCTTGATGACAATTATTATTTCGGTTGTTAGGAGCATCCGTTATTGCAAAGCAATCCGCCGGACCATCAATATCAGTTATTTTTGCCTGGCCTTCTACGGCGTTTTGAACATCACCACTGGCTTCATAACGATAGACTATAGCTTTATCCCAGTTATTATTGGTCGTGCCAAGCACCCTTTGATTGGCTGCGTAACTCTGAGCAGCCGAACCGGCACTTCTTGTACCCCAACGATCAGAAGGACAAATGAATGCAGGGATAGCTCGCTCGTCATCTTTTTGATTTAAGTAATGCAACTTATCATCCCAAGAATTTAAATTACCTCCGAGGTAAGGATTAAGTAAATCATCCCAACCAATTCCTAGACCACCATAATCACTGCCATCGGGTTTAACTACCCAGCTAGAATAAATGAGGTAACCATCATTATCTCCAGTGTAATTATACATGGCTATACCGATCTGCTTCTGATTGCTTACACATACGGCGATTCTTGCCGTTTCACGTGCTTTCTTCAAAGCAGGTAAAAGCAGAGAGGCTAAAATTGCGATCACCGCAACTACCACTAGAATCTCGACGAGAGTAACTTTTTTAATTTCAATTTTTTCCATAAGCCAACCTGATTTAATTTTAATCTATTTCAGACGCCATATCAAGCGTTGTGTATTTAATTATGGAATCAGAACCAAAAGACTGGAGCTTAACAAATCTTTAAAAAAAAATTAAATTTCTTTCTGAGCAAAGTAAAAATTCACTTTTTTTTGCTAAAGTGTTTCACTATTGCTAAGCAAGTCTGTTTTATGATTAATGACTTATAAATTAAACTCATATGACTGGATGAAATCATGAATAAAACTTTTATTTTCTTATACCTTATTCTTATGAATAGTATTATTGCCGGCCCCAACCTCATCATTATCTTAACTGATGACCAAGGTTATCAAGATGTTGGCTTTAATGGCTGTAAAGATATTCCCACACCTCACTTAGATTCGATTGCCCAAAATGGTGTTAACTGTATTGATGCCCACGTTTCATATCCTGTCTGCGGGCCCAGCCGTGCTGGTTTACTAACTGGGCGTTACCAAGACCGCTTTGGTTTCACGACCAACCCCACAGTCAATCCAGAAAACCCAATCGCTGGACTTCCTCTAGAAGAAAAAAACATTGCAGAGGTACTCAAAGAAGTGGGCTATTCTAGCTCTATCATTGGTAAATGGCATATGGGAACTCACCCAATCCATCACCCTTTAAACCGAGGCTTTGATCATTTTTTTGGCTTCTTAAGTGGAGGCCATGATTACTTTCCTGCCAAATATAATCTCAAAGACCTTAGCGAGGTCAAACGCATTTGGGATTGGTACCGTACTCACCTCATCAGAGATCGTGAACGCATACAGGTTTCTGAGGGTTACTTAACAGACATACTCACTGATGCCGCAGTCGATTTTATCGATAAAAAAGCAAGTGAGAAAAAACCTTTTATGCTCTATTTATCTTATAATGCACCCCATACCCCTCTTCAAGCTTCTGAAAAATACTTGAAACGTTTCACCCACATAAAAGATTCTAAGCGTCGTACCTATGCCGCTATGGTGAGTGCCGTGGACGATGGCGTCGGTCGCGTCATGGCAAGACTCAAAAAACACAAGATTGAGGAAGATACTTTGGTCTTTTTCCTCTCAGATAATGGTGGGCCCTTAAAAGGCCCCATGCCTTTTACGGATAATGGCCCTTTTTCAAAAGGTAAAGGCTCACTTCACGAAGGTGGCACACGTGTTCCCTTTGCGGTTCAATGGAAAGGTACCATCCCTTCTGGACAAATTTATAAAAAGCCAATGAGTTCACTCGACATACTGGCCACCATCACTGCCTTAAACAAACTAAAACCACACCCAAAACGTCCTCTTGATGGAGTCAACATTATCCCATATTTAACGGGGCAAAAAAGCTCTAATCCACACGATAAACTCTTTTGGAGAAAGCTTACGACCCAAGGTTTCAGTTTACGTCAGGGAAATTATAAAATCCTTCTGGATAATGGCCGCCGCGGTGACAGCTATCAACTCTACGACCTCTCCAAAGATCCAGGTGAACAGCAAGATCTTAAAAACAAAAAACCCGAGCTCGCTAAAGGTATGTTTGAGGAATGGAAAAAGTGGGAGAAAGAACTTAAAAACTGCATCTTTCCAACTCTTGAAGAAGTTTGGTGGGATAAATAAATTTCACTGCTCAAACACTTCAATATAATCAGGAATAAGTGCAAGCTGTTCCTGATTAAAAGCCCCCTTAGAAATACGTAAAATTTCTAACTTATCAAAGTTTTCCAAAGCGCTCAAATCTTGCACTTCACTTTGACAGATATTCAATTCTTTCAATTTCAAACCTTCTAGCAACTCTAAGTGTTTAAAAGAACTTTCACTTAAGTCTAATGTTTGAAATCTTAAGCCACCAGTCACAAATATGCGTCGATCAGGCGAAGGCCCGGTTTGATGGAGTTGTTTACTTTCTACTGCTAATCGAACAAGACCTTGACCTGAAAGCTTTAGAGATTTCTCCTTCTCATCATAGATCATACTTGGCTGATTCCATGCGAGATTAATCTTTTGTAAAAGAAACTTTGCCAAACTAGCTCGTTCCTCAGCATCTTCCCTTTGAGTCGAGTCATAAAGGACTATTTTCAAGACATCCGCCAAGCGATATTCATTTTCTAATAAGTCATCCAGCAAATTCTGTAAAACTGAAACTTCGAGAAGTTGTCCCGGCTGACTAGTTTGAGTGTAACGCAAAGCTAGTGCGTGGAGTTCTGGGTCATTATCACTTATTTCAAACAAGGCTTTGGCTTCACGAAATTGCTGCTTTAAAAAATGTACATAGCCTAACTGCATAGTTGCCCAGGCATACTCGCTGTCTAGGGGTTCAATTTTCTCCAAGAGCCCCTGCGCCTGATTTAAATACAATTTTGGATTATGGAAAACCATTCGATCTGTAAAGTTGTAAACCTTCACCACATCAATGCTACGCTTATCTACCAAGGCCTTAACCAAACTGCGTTCATTCTCAGTTCTCTTGAGTGCGGCTTGAGCTAGATCCTTTTCTTTTTCGGCGGCTAGCCGACTCTGCTCGGCACGCTCACTTTCCTTTTTGAGCTCAGTATTTTTCTGCTGCAGTTGAAAAGTAAAAACGATTGCGCCAGTAATTAAGATAACAACGAACAAGGAAGTCAATGTACATAAAGTCTTGTTCCTTTTCCAAAATAACTTCAGTTCTTTTAAAGGCCCCGCTTTTTCCGCATGAGTGGAGCGTCCTGCCAAATAATTGTGCACTTCATTTTTTAGTTCTTCAACCGAGTTATAACGTCCATCAATTTCCGATGACATCGCCTTATTAACGACTGCATTTAGACTTTCTGGAACCAACCATAAATCACTGCGTAGAGAAGGCTCGAGAAAATCTCCCACAAGAGTTCTGGCTAGCATATCTTGGACGCCTCCTGCAAAGGCAGGCTTCCCACACAAAATATAATAAAGCACACAGCCCAATGAAAAAATGTCAGTTTGTTGTGTTTTGTCCTCTCCTCTTATTTGTTCAGGTGCCATATAACCAGGCGTACCCTTTATCTCACCGCTCAAAGTCATGTTATTGAGTAAATCTGGATTAAATAAGAGCTGATCAAATTCCGCGCCATCCTCCTCACCAATAATCTTTCCTAATCCCCAATCGCAGACTTTCACTTCACCAAACTGACCCATTTGGATATTATCGGGTTTGATATCGAGGTGTAAAACATTTTTTGAATGCGCATATGAAATAGCATCACAAACACGTACAAAAGACTCTAATAAATGATTAAGTGAAGTACCTGATGAATCACTAACAATCTCATTTAAGTTTTTACCCACTTTGAGTTCCATGGTAAAAAAAGGCATATCTTCGCCGTCGATACCAATATTATAGACAGAAATAATCCCCGGGTGTTCAAGCAAAGCCGTTAAACGAGCTTCCCGTATAAATGAATCGTGCGCTGCGCGAGGCATATTATTTTGAAGTCGAGCCAGCGCCACATGACGCTTAAGTTTATTATCAAAAACTTTATAAATGCGCTTCATGCCACCTTCGGCAATGTGCTCTTCCCCATCGTATTGTTTTGTCACTTCTTTGAGTTCGTCACAAACTGGACGCTCACTTTGCAATTCGTCTTCGCCATCTTCCATAAGGTCGTAAAGACCTTCAAGGCCGTAAACTAAATCAAGCTTTTCGTCATCAGGCAAAGTTAAATTTCCATTTCGTGAATCAAACGTTTCATCTCGGCAACAAATTTTGATTTCACTCTCGAAATTAGAACATAGGCTGATTCTTTTTTGATGCCAAGTTCTTCCCCAATCTTATCTCCAGGCACTTCTTTTTGACTCATCAAAAAAGCCTCTACTGCCACACCTGAAAAAAGCTTTTTAATATTTTCTAGGGCCATCGTGCTTACATAAGCTCGCCATTCATTTTCAATCATGCGTTCCAGTTCGCCATCACCATAGGAATTAAGTTTTAACTGCATATCTTGAAGCTCGCCCATTTGTTCTTGGCGTTTATTCTGACGCTGTTGCTTATCGAGGTAGTTCAAGACTGTATTACGTGTCACTTGACTCAACCAAGAACGGAATTTACAGTCCTGCTTTTCGTAATTTTTTAGACTCTCCCATAAACGCAACAAGACGACCTGAACTAGGTCGTCAAAATCATTAAAATTAATACTCATTTTATGGAGAATGTGGTATATAAAACGTTTATAAAAATCTACAAAATCATTCCAAGCTTGGTGATCATCAGGATTTTTTGCTCGCATCAATAAGGTTTGACTCGTAACATAGCGATCTTCTGACATAATTTTAACTCCACAGTGTTTTACATACTTTCAGTATAAAACCTTCTCACCCTCAACTCCAGACTTATCCTCCAACAAGTGCCATTTTCTTTACAAGAAAATCAAAAAATGCACAGCTCATTATAGAGCTGTGCAAAAATTACTTAGAGTTCGCCGAGCTTTTTCTTCGCAGCTTTATGAACACTCCAAGTGCCATTTTTATCACTGACAATTGCAGCAGGGTACTTTTCAATAATTTGTTTATAGAGTACCTTAGCCTTTTCCTTTTCACCTTGCTGAGTACATGACTGAGCTTGAATAAGCATGCAGGTCGCCACAAAGTTAACCGCTTGTGACTGCTCATTTTCAAAATTGCCCGCCAAAATCGCCGCTTGGTGCTTATCAGCTTTTTTCGCATACAATTCAATACACTTATTTGTATAGGCTAAAACTTCCGCATGATCCTTTTTTACAAAAGCTTTCCACGCCTCAGTGGTAAGAGCCCAGTCCGCTTTATTGCTGAAATCAGCGGCATGAAGTTGAGTAAGAAAAAGTGTTAGAGTCAAGAGAAAATATTTGTTCATGATCAATCCTTTGGTTTGAGTTTGATTAATGAAACAAAGTCATCCCAATCAAGCTTAACAAAATTTCAAAAATTATTTTTATAGGTCAATACATACTTAAAAAAAAATAAGTCCAGGACTTGCTATTAAAACATACTAGTACTATAATAGATACATTGATAGTTAAACTAGGTCGAAATAATGATTACTCCAAAAAGAAGAAACTTGAGTCTTATCGAAGTACTTGTGGTTATTGCCATTATTGGAATTCTTGCTTCCCTCCTCCTTCCCACGCTTGCAAGAGCTCGTGAATCTGCACGAGATGCTACTTGTAAAAACAACTTAAAACAATGGGGCGTACTATCGCATATTTTTGCAGATGATAATAATGGTGGTATCCCCCCATCATATGACAATACTTGGACTTCATGGGATGCTATGTTTAAAAGAGATTACTCAGACACGGCTTCAGCTGGAATGAATCATTGTCCAACTTTTAGCGAATTTAATGGCCTCGAACGCAGTTACAGCTCGAATAAACCTATTATGAAACACCAAGTTGATACTGGCTCAGTAGATGGTGATGGCAATCGTTCATACGGCGACTTACTTCGGTACAATGAACTCAGATTCCCATCTGATGCTTTCATGCTGATAGATGCTAAAAACTGGAACAATTATGGTACTTCATATCCCTTTCTTGATTCTCCTGGTTGGGCCTGGGTAGGTATGTGGGGTAATCTTGATCCCGATACGGCTGCAGTTGGCCCCGAAGATTATCATCCTCCTTTCATAGATATAGATCAATTCACTGGCCCTCGTTTTCGACATTTAGGTGATAAAAAAGCCAATGTATTAATTACTGATGGTCATGTAGAGGGTTTCGAAGTTCATCGTATACAAGGAAAAAATACTGCAAATTATAATTAAGTGCCCTCAAATCTCTAATTATTTAATGAATAACTTCTCACATAATTCATCCCTAAGGTCACAATGAAATCTTCGAGCAAATATATTACTCAACTCGTCATACACCCATAGCAGTGACACCCCACGAAACTTACAATTTTTTCCAAAAACTGACGAGTTTAATCATGATTCAATTGAAGATATTATCGACTTGTCCTCAGGATAAAGCTAGCAGCCTGCCGGACTTTAGTTAAGTAATAATTCCTATTTGCTTTTATTCATCAATAAAAGTAAGCTTAGGCAAAAACCTAGGAACACATCATGTGTGGTCGTTTTGCCGTAGCTGCTTCTGCTGCTCAGCTGGAAGAAGAACTCCAAGCCATGTGGGAGAGACCAAATCCTGCAGGGCCAGTTTATAATGCCTGTCCAGGTAGCTGGCTTCCAGTTATGACTAGTGATGATTATAATTGGCAACTGAACGCAAAACGTTGGGGACTCATCCCTCCTTGGGAATCTCAAGAGATCCCCGGCTACATCAATGCTCGTGTGGAAACCCTACACGAAAAAGCCGCTTTTAAATCCTACCTAAAACGTCAGCCCTGCCTCATTCCTGCGAGTGGCTATTACGAATGGTTAACTCAGGATAAAAACAAGGTTCCCTTTTATTTATATCAGCCCGATCAATTATTACTTATGGCCGGAATTTGGAACACCATACTCCTTGCCAATGGCTCAGAGATCGAAACCTTTGCCATCATTACCCGCCCTGCCGATCGACGTATTGAATTCATTCATCATCGCATGCCACTAATCTATTCATTGGATAATGCCGACTCTTGGCTGCGAGGCTCCATTGAACGAGAGGATTATATTGGCCGATCAGTTCACAAACTCGATTATCACCAAGTCACCCCCGAAGTTGGCAAGCCCGACAATAACTTCCCGTCCCTCATGGAACCCAGTCAAAACCCCATGGGCTTTCAAGTCGACTTGTTTTAAAGCTTTAAAATAGCGATCAAAAGCAATCTTTTGAGCCAGTAGTTCACGTGGACCTAAATGTTTATTATAATCTCCCTTCTATTCTCCTATCGTCACAAGCGTACCGCTGAGCCCCTGCTCGGCATCAACTCTAGAAAAAACTTCCTCACCCTTTTCCGCCCGCGGTGGCAGCCGCAACCCGCTGTCAAGCGAAAGATATCCCTAATCGAAATAACACAGCAGCAAACGAATACCATCCTGCAGTCCTTGCACTAAACACTTTGAAACTTGTATCTTTTCTTAGTCCTCAGCACTCCATTGCTTTTGCGAAGTTCGCAAAGTCACATTCTATTAGGTAATTGATATTTACTTGGAGGTAGGAGTCACTCACACATTACAGTATCCCCCTTTTACACAAAAGTGCTTTGGCCACTTTTGATGCGGAGCCTGCCTGTCTTTTAATTTTTAATTTTTAATTCCTGATTCCTAATTCCTCAACTACAAATCATCCAAAGGGCTGCGTGTCCCCGATTGGTTCAAACTCAGCACATGGGTATAAATCTGCGTCGTACTTATATCTTCATGCCCCAACAATTCCTGGATCGTCCGCAAGTCAGTTCCCCGCTCCAACAAATGCGTCGCAAAACTATGCCTCAAAGTATGCACCGTACACCGTTTCTTAATTCCAACTTCTTTACATTTTTCTTTTAATACACGACTCAATCCCGTTCCAGATAAATGATGTCTTCTAATAGTTTTTACTTTACACATGGGGTCGATACTCAATGCTGGTGACGGGAACAACCAAAACCAGTTCCAGTCCTTACTCGCTGATGGATATTTTCTCACTAGGGCATTCGGTAAGTAAACCCCTTCAACCCCTTCAGTTCGATCTTTATCATAAAGTTTTTTTATTTCACATATATGAGCGTTAACTTCACCCTCTAACTTTGGGCTTAACAAAGTTTGTCGATCTTTATCCCCCTTACCTGCTCGTATGTTCAGTGCTCCCCTTTTGAAGTCCAAATCTTTTATCCTTAAACGCAGACATTCATTTTTTCTTAATCCGCCTCCATAAATCAATTTCATCATTAATTTTTCCTGCCCGAGAGTCACATCAATCAAAGACCTCACTTCTTCAACATCTAATACGACGGGTAAGCGCTCACTCTTTTTTGAGCGTAAACTTCCACTAATATCCCCTAAGTCCTTTTGGAAAACACATTTAAATAATGACACCAAAGCACATAAGGCCTGATTCTGAGTCGATGCCGCAACATTATGTCTCAGCGCTAAATAAGATAGGAAATCTCGTACTTTTTCTGTTTCTTGACATTTATTATCACTATGTGCCAAGTAACGTTCCGCCCAAGAAACATATGATCTTATCGTTCTTAAAGATTTTTGCTGGAGTCGCAAAGCTCCCTCAAACTTTTTTAAATACTCTACTTTTTCTACATCAAAAGCTACTGAAAGCTTCTCTACACGAATTTCTTCATCACTTTGCCAAACATTTAATTCAGATTTTCCTTCCGAGCGCCAATACCAATAAAACTTCACCGCTTCTTCCGCTTGTTGAATTTGCCACTCTTCAGCACGCCCAAACAAACTCCGTAAATAAGCATCTAGGCTCACCTTATCATAAGGTTCACTACCATTTCTTCTACAGAACATACCATACTGAACGACTCGCTTGAGATAATACTCCACGTTCTTTTCATAGACACCTTTTTGATTAAGTAAAAACACCTTGAAAACTTGCATATTAGACATCATTCATTCCTCTTGCTTTCCGTTAAAGAACTAAATAACTAAAACTCAATAAGCACAAGTATTTACTAGCTTTAATTTGATCCTAATTATTAAATAATACCCGAATAACGGTATTATTCATGACATGCATAACCCCTGATTTACGACATTATATGACATTACAAAAAAGTAATAAAACTTGAAATATTGACTCTAAATAATAAAACTACCGAGTTATTCACCTGTCACATAACCCCTGATTTACGACATTATTAACAGCAATAACAAATACTCACAACAAATAAAAAAGTAGGTTTTAAGTTTATAATAGTTAAACCACCCCTACATTTAACAACAATGAAACTTCACAAAAACACGAGCCTTCAGAAAAAAACGACAGGCTCATAAAACCATGTTGTACTAAAAAACAATTAAAAAAACATACTAAGAATTGTAAGCTAAGCTCACATGTATTATTTACCTAAATAAGGTAGGTAAAAGGTATGAAACAAAGGACAGAGCATAGTGTAGGAGAGGTTTTTCGACGATTTGGTCAAGCTTACGAAGCCACACACGGATTGCAAAAAGAGCAACGAAAAACATTACAAGATATAGCTATGTGCCGAACTGCCTACCTTGGAGGACATAAGGAAATATGCTGTAAATGCGGAAATGAACGGCCAGTCTATAATTCATGCGGAAACACCAACTGTCCAATGTGTCAGGGTATACGCCGAAGAAGATGGTTAAAAGACCGATTAGATGAATTATTACCCGTATCTTATTTCCATAGTATTTTCACCCTGCCTCATGATCTGAACCCGATAGCAAGATTTAACCAAAGAGAGATTTATAACTTACTCTTCAGAACTGCCGCAGACACACTGCTTTATCTGAGTCAAAAATATCATGATGCGACTCCCGCAATTATCGCCACACTTCATACTTGGGGTCAAGATTTATGTCTCCACCCTCATGTACATATTCTGGTCACAAGTGGGGGAATGAAAAAAGATGGGACATGGAAAGCTGGAAGAAACGACTACTTATTTGACGTTTTTGAAGCCTCAGAAGAATTCAAAAAAAGGTTTCTCCGAAAACTCAAAAATCTCAACAAACATAAGAAGTTAGTGAATGCGCAAGGCTTCCCTGAAATATATAAAATCATCGAAGAGAAACCCTGGGTCGTGAATATTCAAAAACCCTTTTCAGGTGCTGAAGTTGTTGTCGAATACTTGAGTCGTTATGTTTATCGAAGTGCCATCGCTAATGGTAGAATTACAGCAGTTGAAAATTCATTCATAAGTTTTGATATCAAAGATTATAAAGATTTGGACGAGAAAGGAATTCCTCGACATAAAGATATCAGAATGAAACCTCAGGAATTCATCAGAAGATTTATGCAGCATGTACTACCCAAAGGATTTCGAAGATCAAGGTTTTATGGCCTTTTTGCAGGAGCTCAACGAACCACAAGTAAGGAATACTGTAAGATACTCTTTGCTGAACTACTCAAAGAATTCACCGGTAGCGAACGATTCAAAGAAGATGCTTGGCAACCCAAAGTCTGTGATTGCTGTGGCTACAGTGATTTTAAACGCGGCCAGGATATCCAGAATGAGAGACCTCCTCCAATACTCTTTCACTATCAGGGGAGAAGGTTACATGCATAAGAAACGAATCAGAGAGTCAACAATCCCTGACAAGAAGTACTTGATGCCGAAGTCGATAAAAAGAGCTCTTTATAAGGTAATGAAGCCTCTAATAGATGAAAATTTAGAGCCACATAGTTTCGAAGCCCGCCTAGACAGTAAAAAGCACCTGATCACAGCATCAACTACACCCATATTAACTTGTTCAACAAAACAAAAACAGTTAGTTTAGCACCATAGGGAAAGGAAATATGGGATCATCAATAATTGAAATAAAGTACAACAAATCGTTGGAACTGAGGTTCTCGCTTAGGCTCGAACACAGCTCAACTCGAACGTTAGTCTAGAATAAAAAGAAAAAATATTTCGTGGTAAAACGCACCAAAAATACAAACCTCCAAAGTCTCAATAATTACCCAATCAATTCAAGAAACTACGAAATATAAATCAACCTCATCAAAGTGAATAAACGAATCTATGAACCACAGTTTTAATCTGAGTAAATGCGGAATTAGCATTTCACCAGAATTAAACGCAATTCATTCCTCAATAATTATTCCGAGTATATGCAAACTCAGCAATTAATTGAATCAAAAATTAGAAAAAAACAAAAGACTAACCATTAGATCCACCTGATACTTTCCTCTGGCACTCAAAATGCGGAGCATTTTTCATGCCATCAGAGTACAGGTGATCTAGGTCGTTAGATTGTAATAAAATTAAAAATATATTTTGTCTAAATACGTCATCTACAACGCAAGTATCACTAAGCTCAGAGTCATGTTTTTAAACACAATCTATAACACACAGTCTTAATCTGTGTAAATGCGAAGTCAGCAATTTACCAGAAATAAACGCAAACAGTGCATCAAATATGATTCCGAGTAAATGCGGAATCAGCAATTAATCGAATCAGAATTTGAATCAAAATAAATCTAATTATCAGCAATTAAAAAAAAACACAAAATCTAACAAATCACTGGAGTAGATACTTTCGTTTGGAGTCAAAATTCAAATAGAAAGTACTACTCAGTTCAGACGTTATATGGATACAAATGAATAAATATTTAAAAGTAATTTCACTCCTTGGAACACTTTGGATAATTGGGTACAATTTTTTATCTTGTATTGCAATAACTAGAAGGTTTGATCATATCCATTCAGAAACAACTACTTTAGAAGTAATGCATAGTATAGCGAAAAAAAGTTCATATGGAATCTTTGAAATAGCCCTATCCAATTCGGTCTATGCATTAATCATTTTATTCATAATCTTAGTAACAAAATCAAATAAGAAATCGAAAGACATATAACAAGAAACTGGAGTTGATACTTTCGTTGTGAGTCACAATTTAGATAGAAAGTACAAACTCAGTTTAGACGTTATGAGAAAATAAAATGAAACAGACGATAGAAACTAAACACGGTACATTTAAGTACTCAAAAAGCTACAAATGGTTTGAAACCAAAAGACCAAATGAAGATATAAGTGTATCTGAGACATTTATTAAAGAATATTCATTTGAACAATCTACAGAAATCATTGATTATATTCTTCAAAATAAAGATGTCATTTATGCAAAAGTCGCTGATGAAATGCTCGATATTTATAATGATGATTGGAGAAGTGTTGATGTATTTATTAATGGAATACCCGAGTATGAATGGACAGGTGATCAGACAAGTCTTGATGCAGAAATAACTACAAAAGACTCACCTATTTTATCAAAAAGTGAATTCATTGAAAGGTTAAGTATTTTTGATATTGCTTTTGATCATGATGAAGATGATGACTTTTCAGAACCAGTAAATATCTATATCAAAGCAAAAGGTGATTTATTTACAGATCACAGTTTGATAGCGCATATGGATATAAATAAAACAATAAAATATGTAGGACTATAATTCAACTCATAACCAACGGATCGAACTGATGGTTTCGCTACGCGAAACTCATCACTCCGATCCGTACTAAGATCACAGCTCATCCTCAGCGTTAGATCAGAATAAATTTTAAATATATTTTATCTTATTACGTCATCTACTTAGCGACTCACTTTATTCTTGGAATCACAGAATTAAGCTGAGTAAATGCGAAGTCAGCAATTCACCAAAAGTGAACGCAAATTGTGCATCAAATACGATTCCAAGTATATGCGGAATCAGCAAATGAAAAAAAATAAAAGTCTAATTATCAACAATAAAAGAGAAAAGATCTAACAAATCACTGGAGTAGATACTTTCGTTTGGAGTCAAATTTTAAATAGAAAGTACTACTCAGTTCAGACGTTAGGTGATCAATAATAAATGAATGAAATTAAAATATTAAGAAAGAAGAAATTAAGAATAGGATATTTATTTTTTTCTATAATTGCTCTACTTTTTTTATTCATACCTTTGAAAATTCTGTCTGAAGAAAACATTGAAGAGTTTCATCTAGGTTTGTTAACTTTTTTGTTTATATGGTCACTCATTCCCTTAGGTATTTCTTATTTTAGCTTATCATATGCAGTTCTACCTTTCAGGATAATTGAAAAAGAAAATAATCTTTATAAACAATCATATTTTCATCATTTGATAAAACCTCAACTAATTGGTAAACCCAATCTAGTTTATATCATAAATCTCAATCATTATCGTAAAAACCATATCAATATTTATCCCACATTAATAATTTCTAACACAGAAAATAAGAGATATATAATTGGATCTAAAGAAAGTTTTTTAAACCTTGAAGAAACAATGGAATCGATAACTAAAAGGTTTAATTCTAAAACTAAAATAATAAAAACAATTATTGGGTAGAAACACACCTAACAAATCACTGGAGTAGATACTTTCGTTTGGAGTCAAAATTTAAATAGAAAGTACTACTCAGTTCAGACGTTAGTATAGAATAAATTTTAATGGTAGAAACGATTATCCAATAAATCGCGGATGCATGAATTTAGAATTATCTGAACCAAGAATTTGTTAGAACAAATTGAATCTGAAGTTTTAAATAAAAAACAAGAAATAGAAAAAAAATACTAACCAGAAACTGGAGTTGATACTTTCGTTGTGAATCAAATTTTAGATAGAAAGTACGAACTCAGTTTAGACGTTATGTGACAACAAATAAACAATGTATACACTCATAAAACACGAAAATAGAACTAGAGGTTGGATTCCAATTATAGTTGCAACCATATTTTTGGGCCCATTAACACACGATGGAGAACTGATAGAAAAAAACAGTGAAATTCAAAAAATTTCAGACTATTTTATAATAGAAAATTTCATACTTCTATTTTGTCTGTTTGGTATATTAAATGGAATTAAAATTTTTATAAAACCTTATCATTTTATGTCGTGTAATTATAAGGGAATAAATATTGGTAAGAATAAACAATTTTTCACTTGGGAACAAATAGCTGACATATCCAAAGGCCAAATACAAACAGGAGGTAAGATTAACGACCCTAAATACAGTCCTGCAATAGTTATAAAGTTAACTAATGACCTTTTTGAACATGGCATGTTCATGCATGAACATGCAAAATATATAAGTGAAAATACATTTACGTTTAAAGATGATAATCCAGAAGAAACAATAGATAACATCCTTAAATTTTGGACCAATGATCATAAATCTAGTATACAAAATGAAATGGATCCTGAAATTAAACAATTAGTAGAATCAGGAGACACTTTAAATGCTCTTAAATTATGCAAAGAAAAATTGAACTTATCTCTCAAAGAATCACACGACTATATTAAGAAAAGCACATAACAAGAAACTGGAGTTGATACTTTCGTTGTGAATCAAATTTTAGATAGAAAGTACGAACTCAGTTTAGACGTTAGTATATAATAAATTTAGATGATAGAAACGAGAATCCCAGAATCGCGGATGCACGAATTTAGAATTATCTGAACCTATGATTTTAGAGCTAAATTGAATCCGAAATAATGATCTGATAATGATCAGAATTTTGAAATAAAAAACAAGAAAAAGACAAAATACTAACAAGAAACTGGAGTTGATACTTTCGTTATGAGTCAAATTTTAGATAGAAAGTACGAACTCAGTTTAGACGTTATGAGATAAAAAAAGGAACTTATGAAAAACACATTTTTAGCTCTTTCAATAATTTGTAACTTACTACTTTTATTTGTTATGAATAAAAATAGCAAAGATTCTAGAGCGAAAGAAAACAACCACAAGATTGAGCTTTTTAAGCAAAAATTTGATATATACAAAACTTACGAAATTTCCATTCTTAAATCAATAGATACTGGTGAACAACTTTTAAAAAGTTTTGAAAAATTAAATATCCAAAATGACGAGATAGTCAATCAAGTTAATTTATTAATCGAATTCCAAAAAAGGCAAAAAGAGCTTTTAAATAAAGACGAAGTGAAATTTAAAATTTCTAGTGATCCAGATAAATTCATAAAAGAACTTGAATCACAGTTAAAAAACTGAATCAGAAACCAAACTCATAACAAACGGATCGAACTGATACCTTAGCTTGGCACTCAAAATGCGAAGCATTTTTCACGCCAATCTGGTACAGCTCATCCTCGACGTTAGATCAGAATAAAATTTAAAATATATTTTGTCTTAATACGCCATCTACTTAGCAAATCACAGAATTAAGCTGAGTAAATGCGATCTCAGCAATTCACCAAAAGTGAACGCAAACTATGCATCAATCACAATTCCTAGTAGATGCGAAGTCAGCAAATAAAAAGAAAAATAAGTCTAATTATCAACAATAAAAGAGAAAAGATCTAACAAATCACTGGAGTAGATACTTTCGTTTGGAGTCAAATTTTAAATAGAAAGTACTACTCAGTTCAGACGTTAGTATATAATAAATTTAATGATAGAAACGATAGTCAATAAATCGCAGATGCACATATTTAGAACTCATATCTAAACCAAGATAATTCTTGATCAAAAACATGATAGAAATGACAGTCAATAAATCGCAGATGCACGAAATAAGATTGATCAGAATTGAGATAATTTTAGAGCAAAAACAAGAATAGAAATAATTATCTCAAATGATAGAATTTTATAAATTAATATGAACTCAAATATAGACAAAATACTAACAAAGAGTCGCACCTGATATTCTCGTACCTCGAATACAGGTAAACTCAGACGTTCTACGGTCAACAATAATATTGAATCAACTAGTGGATGGTTATCAGATTTATTCTGATAATAGATTTTTTATCTGACTCAAAGAACTCGAACAAGCTTAATAACGTTTTTTAGTTATTCAGTTGTGAGCGAATTCAGATCTCGATAGAGATCGATTTTTTTTATGAAATTCAATTTTATAAAAAAAAGGAAATTTTTTTCGCCAAATAGCACTTTTATAGAAAACAGAAATAAAACAATTAAAAAGAAACGTAGAACCAATAAATGGAACTGATACTAAAGCTTGGCACTCAAAATGCGAAGCATTTTTCACACCAATCTAGTACAGCTCATTCAGGTCGTTAGAGTATCATAAAAAATGAAAAAACACTTTAATAAATTAAAACCATCTGACTTCGAGAAATTCCCAGTGTGGGAGTTCTTGAAAAATGGTTGTGATCTTACACCACTAAAAAAATCACCATATAATAATCGAGAAAACAGAGTATTTGGCACCAATGTCACATTGTCCTGTGGTATAACAATCAAGACAATGATTCTAAACTTTGATGTTTGTAACACAGCCTATAACAAACATATGATTTCAATCTACTTTGAAGTCAATAATAAATGGATTGAATTACATAGATACTTTGATGCAGAATACGAAGAAAATGATGCTTTAGAATTAAGTAAAAAAATGAATATGGATATAGATGATATTTTCCCAATCAAATATGATTTAAGTACTCTAGTTGAAGGTAATCATGATTTTAATGGCACAATACAAAAGAAAATTGAACACCAACTTTCACTAGACGAATTAATGGAATACACAATAAAAAACCAACTCTAACCATGAGCTGCAGAGGAATTTCTTCGCTTCGCTCAGAAATCCCTGATCTCGGTCGTTAGTATATAATAAATTTAGATGATAGAAACGATTATCCCAGAATCGCGGATGCACGAATTTAGAATTATCTGAACCTATAATTTTAGAGCTAAATTGAATCAGAAATAATGATCCGATAATGATCAGAATTTTTAAATAAAAAACAAGAAAAAGAAAAAATACTAACAAGAAACTGGAGTTGATACTTTCGTTGTGAGTCACAATTTAGATAGAAAGTACGAACTCAGTTTAGACGTTAGCTATATATAAAACAGGAAAAACGAAATGAAATTTTCACTCTCACTATTTGTACTATTTTTAGCATCATGTCTTTCTCAAACACCAAAAGACACTTATCTAGGGCATTGGAAAATGAATGTTGAACACGCAGTACAGCAAGATGAACAACAACTTAAAACACCTGAAATAGTTAATGAGGAAATAAAAAAAGATATTATCAAAAACACAAAACTAATTTCAGAAAGTACTATTATATCGTTTGATAATGAGACTATTACAATTGAAGTCATGGGTAAATCTAATCAGTTTAAATATACAATTGTAGAATCTTCAGACAACAAAACTGTCATTGAATATAACGATAAAAAACCTACTAAAATCATTCTAAAAATAGTAAATAATCAATTAGTCATTAAAGAAGAAAATCGTCCAAGAATCAGCAAATTTGACAGAATGAAAGAAAAAAGCTAACCAACGGATCGAGCTGATACCTATGTATGTCATGAAACATGTTAAGGTATCATCTCTTAAAACGTGAAACATGTTTCACGCCAAACGGGTACAAGCTCATCCTCAACGTTCTGTAATAAAATAAAAAGGAGAATACCTAATGAGTAAAACAGTAGAATTAAATTCTGTAGAAGAAGTATTAACACATGAATATGACGATTATTCAATGTGTAATGATTTGAGTTATGAATATAAATTGAACTTCACAAATAGTGGGGTAATTCAAGGATTAGCACATGACCTTCATCATCTTAAATCTCACATAGGACCAAACGGAATAAGTACATATTTAGATCATATGGAAGAGTTATTTATGGTTGAGCAAGCTTTAAGAACTCTACAGACAATTAACTCTCCAAACTACGAAGTTCTAAAGGGATCTTTAACCAAAGTAGAAATAGATGAAGATGGTTGGATAGAAACTGAAAATTACAACGACTCTGAAGATTGGGAAAAATGGTCAGATGATGATCATAAACTTTTATTAAAGTGGATCGAATCTAATAAAGAGCGATTCAAATAAGAAGCATACAGAACAAAAAGCTGGAAGGAAGATTTTCGCTAAGGCTCAAATCTCCCTCAGCTTAGACGTTCTGTGGTAATAATAAATAAATGAAATTCATTCCTCTATTAATCATAATCATCCCTAGCTTATTATTCATAATTAAGCCAGTAATAGTTATTAATATATACTCCAAGTGGTACTCACTGTTTGGAATGAAAGTAGACAGAAATAATTGGTTATGGAAAGAAAAAACAATTCAAATAACGGGTTTTTTCATGATAACTAGTTCCATTATAATTACACTATTATCAAAAAATTGAACAGAAATAAAACACAGAACCATTAGATCCACCTGATACTCTCGTACCTCGAGCACAGGTGATCTAGGACGTTATGCAGTAATAATTAAACAAAAAGGAATTAAAACAATGTCTTTTATATTTTTCATCATCGCATGGACTGCAGGTATATTTATAGGTTCATTCTTTCTTATCCAACCAATGATTGTTCTTTTTTTTGGTATCCCCTTTACACTTAAGTTGAAGGCGGCAAACGTTTTTAAAACGACTTCTCCTTTAGGGGTATACTTCTTTTCTCTAATTGTCCTCACCGGTATATTTACAGGTTTTAGCTTTGGAGTACTCACATGGTTTCCAAATCAAATTATTCCATACTGTATTGGAGTAGGGATTGTATTTCTAAAAGGCTTAAGCCAATTGGGAGCAAATCAAAATAACATTAACGACTACATTAAAAACAATGCAAGTATTATGGATATAGATAAATTTGAAAAAGCAACGGGTATCAACATCCAAAACGATGATCATTAGTTGAATCAATTGAGCTCAATAAAAGTCAACTACCAATCTCTCCATTAATTAAACTTATATAAATAAAATTAAAAATAAATCCATTATCAATTATAATAATTACTTACTCAGTCATACTTAATGATGGGCAAGTAAAAATTATTAAACAAGGAGTTAATATGCAGTGGACTAATTATGAACAACAAACTTTAAATTTGATAAATGAAGCAAAAAATAATAATGATGAATCATTATATTATTGTGTAGAAGAAAGAGTTAATTTGCATACCAAAGCAAACAAAGGCGTAATGGGAACATTCGGAACACTAACATTAATCTTAGGAATTGTGAGCTATTTTGTTTTAAGTAAATTTGGATTCGGATGGTCAATCATTCCAGGTATTTTTACATTATTTTTTTTAACATCAGCAATCACCACGTCTAATAAAGATTCTATGATGCAACAAAGCTTTAATGAACTAAAGAAGAAATTGAATCAATAAAAGCATAACAAGAAACTGGAGTTGATACTTTCGTTGTGAGTCACAATTTAGATAGAAAGTACGAACTCAGTTTAGACGTTCTGTAGGAATAAATAATAATGAAAGAAACGACGATCCAATGAATCGCGGATGCACATATTTAATCTTATCTGAACCTGAAAATTCTAGAGCAAAAGTCGAATCCTCAATTTAGAATTATGCGAAGTCAGCAATAGTCTTATAGAAATAAAAAAATGAAAAGAAACAAATACAGAACCAAAAGCTGGAAGGAAGATTTTCGCTTAGGCTCAAATCTCCCTCAGCTTAGACGTTAGGTTGTAATAAAAATGAATAAAATCATCATTGTACTAAACTCCTTCATACTTGGCTGCATACCAATGATTTTTTTATCTGAAAATCAAATTATCAGTATTAAACAATCAGTATTTCATAAGTCACAATTATTGGCTTGTATCATATCTTTTTTTGTAGGTACTTACTTCATCATAAAAAACAAAAAACAGAAATCTAAATTCTATTATTTTGTTCTCACATCAAATGTTCTCATTGGATTATGGCTTCTTTTTATCACATCTGTAATTCTTATTTGGACATCAATCAATTAAATCACAATCACCTAACAAACGGATCGATCTGATACTTTCGTTATGAGTCAAATTTTAGATAGAAAGCACAGATCATCCTCGACGTTATAAGTGAATAAAAAATGACTCCATTTGAAAGAACAAAATTAAATGAATTGATCACAATATGTGAGTCAGTTTTCTCATTGGTTGAAGACATGAGAGAATATAAAATACGAAGAAATAAGCCATTAAGAACTGATCTAACAAAACAGATAATTTTATTAGCAAATTCGGTATCTAATTTAAAAAAAGTAAATAAAGATCTCATTATTCAAATACTGGAAAAAGAAGAATTAGAAAGACTCATTAAATTTGGTGAAGTACTTGCTCTAAATCATGAAAAAATAGATTTTGGAATTGTATGGAGATCAACTCAAGATGAAATACCAAGTTTATATCGAAAAACAAAAAATCTTATAACCATTAGATCCACCTGATACTCTCGTACCTCGAGCACAGGTGATCTAGGTCGTTATGTAGGAAAATAAAAAACGAAAAATGAACACAGAATTTGGCTAGTAATTATCACAACAAACGTAAACAAGTTTCCAAACCAAATGTTCAACTAAGAAGTTTTATCAAATAATCTGGGAGGTCATACTGCTAACCCAGGAAAACTAGACTGTATCTTATCAAGGTATTATCAAACGAAGTAGATTTTATCCACAATTAAATAGATTTTATATCCGCAAATATTGAATCAACACTTATAAAAAAATAAAGAGACTAATACATAACAAATCACTGGAGTAGATACTTTCGTTTCGAGTCAAATTTTAAATAGAAAGTACTACTCAGTTCAGACGTTAGTATATAATAAATTTAGATGATAGAAACGATTATCTCATAAATCGCAGATGCACGAAGTTAGAATTATCTGAACCTATGATTTTAGAGCAAAATTAAATCTGAATTAATTATCTCAAATAATAGAATTTTATAAATAAAAAAACAATAATTAGAAAAAATACTAACAAGAAACTGGAGTTGATACTTTCGTTGTGAGTCACAATTTAGATAGAAAGTACGAACTCAGTTTAGACGTTAGATTAATAAATGAATATGAAAATCATACAAATATTTATAGTACTTACATTACTTATTTCATGTAATGAAAATAAAGCTACAGACCCCAATATACCTACCAGTATTGGGGCCAACTCTCTTGAAGAATTAATTGAAATTTCTAAACAAATTCAGTCAAATGGAGATCATAAACAATTATTGTCTTATTGCTATGTAGATAAATCAAAAATCGACTTAGATGAATTAACTCCTAAATTAATAAAGTTCTTAAATCACTTTAAAAATAAGGAAGTTGTTTCATATAAATTATGGACATATGATGAATTTATAAATGATGAAAAAGAAAAAGAATTTATAAAAATTTTTGGAGAACCAAAACACTTTAATAAACCAAGTTATTTTCATCAAATAAACTTTAAATTAGAGACTGAAAATCAAACAAATTTGAGTATTAAATTTGCTATATTTAAAGAAAACAATAAATGGTATTTCACCTTAGAAGATCCAAAATAGAAAACTAAATCTAACAAACGGATCGATCTGATACTTTCGTTGTGAGTCACAATTTAGATAGAAAGTACAAATCATCCTGGACGTTAGTATATAATAAAATTAGATGATAGAAACGATTATCCCAGAATCGCGGATGCACGAATTTAGAATTATCTGAACCTATAATTTTAGAGCTAAATTGAATCAGAAATAATGATCTGATAATGATCAGAATTTTTAAATAAAAAACAAGAAAAAGAAAAAATACTAACAAGAAACTGGAGTTGATACTTTCGTTGTGAGTCACAATTTAGATAGAAAGTACGAACTCAGTTTAGACGTTAGACAATAAATAAAATGAAAACTATTCGAAGAATCAGAGCCTCAAAACAACATTCAGAGCACAGAACACTTGGACGACCTAATAATCAGGATGTACCTGAAGAAATCTTTGAGAAGCTGGCTGCTAAATATAAGAAATATATAAAATACCAAAAAGCTCTATATTTAGAAGGTGATCCAGATGATCAAGATTTAGTCGATTTTTTAAATGACGCTAGAGAATATGGATTAGATGTACCCAAAGATAGTTCCGAAAGACCTATTCAAATTTCCGTAAATGATCTATTAGAGTTTGATGAAAAAGATTCAGACAACTCTGAATTTGTTCAATTAAAATTGAATAAACCATGCACACTTGATATTAGTCCTGATCTAGAATCACCGGTAGGTTTTAACGTTAATATAAAAGGTCCTATTAAGAGAAGTAAGCAAGAGTGTATTTCAGTTTGTAATCTTTGGCATCTAATCACAGTCAGGGGATCTATCAAGGAAGCAATCGAGAAAGAAAATTTTAATGGGTTAAAACTCATACCATTAAGTACCACACTGGACAACGGTCTGTGGCCCAAGGAAATTGAACAATTATTTCTCATATGGAGTGATTGTCTATTACCACCAGTTAATCACAGAACAAAAATATTTACAAATCCATATAATAAAAAGAAAAACACTCATCCAACAATCATTGACGGGTATAAAATTAACCCACAACTTAATTACAAAAACTTAGATAATTTTATCGGAACACAAGATGTAGCAAGAAGTTGTGAAACTTTTGGAGAAACTATTTATTATAGTAAACTGGTTTACTCTCAAAAAATCAGACAGTTCTTAAAGAAACTCAAAATAAAAACCTCATCTACTCCAGTGATAATCCAAAAATAAACCCATGTCTAACCAAGGATCGGAGTTGAGATTCTCGTTCCTCGAATCCAACTCAATCCAGACGTTAGTCATGAATAAAATCAAAAAATATATTGCACCAGTTATAATTTCATTATTTGGACTCGTTCTTGTATTTGGTTTGAAAAATCCACTTATCAAAACGAACTCATATTTCTCGAAAGAACCAAATATTACCGTTTATAGACAATTATTTAAAAGTGATAATTATTTTATAAAACATAATGAAAAATGGTTCTCATTCAGTATTGATGAAGAAATGGTATTTTTACCAAATAGACCAGACCAATTGTTAGGTTTTTACTTCTTTAATCACGATATGAGTATTGGTGTACCCATAACATTTGATATAAAAGTTGAAAATGGATACATAAATTGGGAAAATATGTATTTTGAATTCTCACATTCTAAATTACCTAAATACACAATCTATAAAGAAAAAGACTAACAAAGGGTCGCAGTGAATACTCTCGTTCCTCGAGCATCACTAAACCCAGACGTTATGTGGAAATAAAATGAAATATATATCACTCATATTAATCACAATTTTAATATCATGTTCATCAAATAATTATGAGAATGCACTACAGAACAAAAGAAATTTACGAGAAATAAGAACTAATACTGCATTAGATTTAATGGGTCATGAATATTTAATTCAAACTCTTAGAGAGTATGATAAAAGACTAATTTCACTATACCCTCAAGTCAGTGGAGCAGATGGGCATTTAACATATGAAAAAGGTGCTAAAGAAGATTTAGAATATGGTAGAGTAAATTATATTATTTTCCATGGTAGTGGTATATTTCCTGACATGGATGCATTCAGGGATCTCATGTTTCAAAAGCATAAAATTCGTATTTTTAATTCTCATATAGCAACATCTCATTCCCAAGAATTGTCACATAAAATAGCTGAAACATATAACTCTCAAGTTATTGCATATTTAAATAAAAAACATGGCTCAAATATTGTAGAAATTGAATTTGATAAATGGTGGGATGAATTATGGAAAAAACGAAGAGACAACACATAACAAGAAACTGGAGTTGATACTTTCGTTGTGAGTCACAATTTAGATAGAAAGTACAAACTCAGTTTAGACGTTATGAGATAATAAAATATGAAAGAAAGTCTTGAAAATACATATGGAATTTTTGTCTTCAATGAAGAGGACGAAAAGTACTTTTTAAAAAACGATAAATGTGATTATTCAATTTATGAAGACTTTATAAATGAATACTCATTTGATGAAATTGAAGACATAATAAAATATGTAGAAAGTAACTTGGATGTTATTTTTAAAAGTGCATCAGATAAACTTTTAAATACATATAATGAAGGTTGGAGATTTGACGAAGTTTATTGGAATGGATTAACCATTTCAGAATTCTATGCAAAGTACCCTGGAGACACAGGAAACGAAATAGAGATAATAGAAACTCGAGAAAGGTTACCTGAATTAAACGAAAAAGAATTTATTAAAAGGTTATATTACAAAAGTATAGTTTTTGATTACAACGAAGATGATCCATATGAGCACCCAGTACAGGTATATATAAACACGGTCAATGATCTATTTACTGAACACTCAATAACTGTTTCTTTGAATGTAAATAAAGAAATAATGAATGTTGGGTTAGCATAATAGAAAACTCATAACCAACGGATCGATCTGATACTTTCGTTATGAGTCAAATTTTAGATAGAAAGTACAGATCATCCTCGACGTTCTGCAAAATAAAAAATGAAAATAATAAAAAAAATAGAATACAATATTACACCTATCTTGCATGGCGAGATAACAAGATTAAAAAATGATTGTTTTCCCGAACACTCAAAACCAAGGTCATACTTCAAACAACTACCTCATTTTAGATTTTTAGCATACGAAGATGATAAATTAGTTGGTCATATGGGGGTCGACCACAGAGTTATATCTGTGGGAGAATCAATTTTTACAATTTTTGGAGTAATCGATTTATGTGTTTCTAGTCAATATGAGAGAAGAGGCATAGCATCTAAAATGTTATGTAAAGTCTCTAGTTTAGCTACCAAAAAGGGAATCGATTTCCTATTTTTAGTTGCAGATAATCATAAATTATACGAGAAAAACGGCTTTTTAATGATTTCAACTTTCTTGAGTTGGTTACGAATTAGCGATCATAAAAATTATGGAGTTGCGGTCGAACGTATTGAAAATGAGCTTATGATAAAACAAATCGGAAGCAAAGCATGGCCAGATGAACCTGTTGATTTACTCGGCTATCTATTCTAAGTCAAAGCAGAACAAAAAGATCAACCTAATAGCTTCCACTCGCTTCGCTCGCTACAGCTATAGGTTATCTAAGACGTTCGGTAAGAATAAAAAATGAATAAATTTATAATGACACTAAAAAAGCCATGGATAAGAAAATTCATTTATGTTGTAATATCAATCTACTTCATTGCTAGTTTTGTTATATATAATTTCCATGACACAAGATCCAACCATGGTATGGGTAGTAGTAAAGGTGTCTGTAAATCATATATTTTATTACTTCGTATAGAGTCACAAAAACAACATGAATTATCGTCCATTAATCAACTAAAGCCTAAAACTCACCAAGAAATCCTTGAAATACTAGATGATTATCACCATGGTTATGGGCAATTTAATTATTACATCAAAGAAGATATTATTAACTTAGATAAAACAAAAAAAGAAATTTTTATAGTTTGTGAAAAGGCTTTTTCAAAACAAGAAGGAAGTCGGATATATAACGGACCAAAGTACCATGTAGTTGCCTACAATGACGGGTATACAGGATTAATAACTCCAGAAGAATATAAAAAAATTGACTTATCTAAATTCAGGAAAATTATAACTCAACAAAAAGAATAAACCGAACCATGGGTTGCAGAGGAATTTCTTCGCTTCGCTCAGAAATCCCTAAACCCGGTCGTTCTGTAGTAATAAAAAATCGCAGATGCATGATCTCTGAAAAATAAAAAATTAGATACGATTTTAAATTTGCATGATCTGCAAAAACAAATAAATCGCAGATGCACGAACCATCATTGAATCAATTTATAAAATTGCTAAATCAGCAAATAGTATTAATTAGAACAAACTGTATAAATGATAAACTTTAAATCAAATAATAAAAATACAGAACCAACGGTTGCACTTAAAATCTTCGTACCTCAGATTTAAGTGAACCTGAACGTTAGAGTAATAAAATGAAAACAACAATAATAACACTCATAATATTTATCATCTTAACGGCATGCAAAAGTAACCATGAGCAATCTTTCTTTGATACGTATTCATCAGAACAAATACAAAGTGCTGTAAACAATTTCTATCTAGAAAACCCAGATAATCTTTTATATAAAATCCCATCTATTGAAATCTATAATCACTCAACCAACATATGTGTTGTCACAAAAAGAGATAAACAATATGAATATGGATATTATTTTGCACCTTATGTTTCCTCCTTCATACAAATAGAAAATGAAGAGTGGAAGTTTACATATTTTAAAAATCGAACTGAATATAGAAGAAAACTCTAACGAATAAGATTAGATTTCGCTGATATTAAATGGAACCCAAAGTAGCCGGAATCTTAATCAATGGTTGGACGAGCCCCATGCTCGGACCCCCCCCTATGTATTTAGCTTTTTAGCCTGAGGGAGATGAAGGGGTCAATTTTGCCCCAAAAAAGGCAATGGATACGCCTGTTTGACTAGATGGACTCACTACTTTTGTGAAGGTCGAGTCTTTTCCTAGGATTAATCGCAATCGAAAGATTTTTTGAAGGGCATTTATACTGAAATTCCTCAAATTTGGGCATAGGGGATCTATGACCCAAAGTTTTGTACTGAAAAAATTAATGAATAAACTTAGGAGATTGAAACTATAGGCGGCGAGCGTGCCCCTACTGACACTAAAGATTCTTGCTTGAGACGTCCTTCACTAATGACTCGGCCAATGGGCAGCATAATGCCCTGACAAAGACTGCAGCGTAGCGCAGGTAATTTTGGCGGAGGATCATTGGGAATTTTGACTTCCAGTAAGTTCTGCATAAGAAAGAGTTTTTTCTTGGCTGCAGGAGCGAGAAAACCGTATTCCCGCACGCGATGGAAGCCCCTTGGCAAGACGTGCTGAGCGAGGCGCTGTAAAAACTCCACGGGTCCAAAATCTTTGGAGTCCATCCGCTTGGTCTGCGAATCCTTATACCGCAGTCGAACTTTATCCTCTTTTTCGGACAAGGATTGCTCTGAAACTACACCTCGCATGAGGTAGCGACTAAGGTATTCGAGGGCATGAAGCCCTTGGCCTACACTTCGGCAATCCACATTCCACTTTTTTGCATAAAGCGAGGATTGGAAGCCAATTTTGTGCTCAGTTAAGGCTGCGAGAAATTTACCACGATACAATGCGCCTAAAGCTTTATTGTTGACGAGATAATTTTTCTTGATCACTCGTAAGAGCTTTTCCTGACTATTGAGTACGAGCCCGGGAACGATGTAGTGAATATGAGGATGATAGCACAAGTCTCGCCCATGGGTATGCAGAACGCCAATCATGCCACATTCACCACCAAGACGATCTTTACACATTTCTTTGAGAGCTTGACTTGAGGCCATGAACAAGGCATCAAACATCTCTTTTCGTCGCCATCTTGGAATGGCACGCAAAGAGCTCGACAGAGTAAAGGTCACCATGAAGTAAGGACATGGCAAGAGACGCTGTTTTTGTCGATGAAGCCACTGGCTCGCCCGATGGTTTTGGCAACGGCTGCAGAAGCGGTTTCCGCAAGATCGGCAGTGATAATGAACATGTCCACAACTCGTGCAGGCATAGTAAGATCCACCTGCACTCTGCTGACGGCAATTCATCATAGCCTTAAAAGCGCGTCTCTGATCCTGATCAAGTGTCGAACTCAGCTCGTCCCAATATCTTTCGCTGAGCTCGACTAAATCCATCATCGCAGAGCTCCTAGGCGCTGCATCAATTTGTTGATCATGCCATCGGAGTCCTGTATCACGGGTTTTGATAAATGAGAGTAAATCGCCGTGGTTGCCGGAGAACTATGACCGAGGATTTCTTGAATTACTCGCAAGTTCACTCCCGCTTCCACCAAATGTGTTGCATAGGAATGACGCAGGGAATGCACCGACACCTGTTTGGCGAGGCCACTATCAGCCAAAGCCGCTTTAAAGGCCGACTGCACCCCGCCCTTATCCATGTGCAAAGTCGTTTTGGAATTGCTACGACTTTTCCCGGCATAACGCGGAAATAGCAGTAGCGGATTGCGGTGCATCACCCAGTAATCCCTTAGCATCTGGTAAGTCACTTGGGGCAAGGGAACGAGACGGTCTTTGTAGCCCTTGGAATTGCGCACATGTAAACGCATGCGATCCTTGCAAATGTCGCCTGTTTGAATTCTCACACCCTCGCTGATGCGTAGACCCATGGAATAAATTGCTGTGAGACAAGTTCGATAGCGAGCTTTTTCCAAATGAGACAAAATCAGTAAAGTTTCATCTTGGCTGAGGATATCGGGTAAGGATTTTACTCGGGGGATACGAACAATTTCGAGCCATTTCCACTCGCGCTTGAGCACGTATTGATAAAAAAAACTTAGGGCACAGCGATCCATCTTCACCGTGCTCCAGGAATAAGTATCCACCAATTCAGAAAAGTAGAGCTTGAGCTCCTCTTCTTTAAGTTGATCAAGAGGCGAAGCAATCAAATCATTGACGCGACGCAAAGCTCGCAAGTAGTTGTCCACTGTACTCTTTGCCTTAGCTTGGAGCTTAAGCTCCAATTGCATCGCTCTATAATATTTTTGGAATGAATCATTCATCATTTTTCTCCGTTTAATTAAGCCAGAACACAAAACTGTGTCCTTGATAAGCTACAGAGAAAAACTACCGTAAAAGAAGACCAAACTACAAATTAAAAGGCACCGAGGAAAGTTTTGACAAGAGGAGAAAATGACTTACACAAGCACAGCCTGCCGCAGGGCGGCTTCGTTCAACCAGGCGCTGGAGAGGAATTTCTTCGCTTCGCTCAGAAATCCCTCAACTCAGACGTTAGGTCAAAGAAAAAATGATTTACATTAATTTATCAAAGAAAAATACTAAAAAGATCATATCTAACCTCATGCAATTATACCTTCATGATATGTCTGAATTCACAAACGAGGCTCCTAATGAAAGTGGTTTATATGTAAGTAAGTATCTTGATTTATATTGGACTGATTCAGATCGCTTCCCATATATTATTCTAGAAAACCAAAAACCTATAGGGTTTGCACTTGTTAGAGAACTGGATCTAAACTCATTTTCCATAGCAGAATTTTTCATCATCAAACACGCAAGAAGTAAAGGTTACGGTATAACTGCTGCAAAAGAAATTTTCAATAAACATGATGGTTTGTGGCATGTAGCACAAATTGAAGAAAATATTCCTGCACAAAGATTCTGGAGGAAAGTTATTTCATCATATACTAATGGTGATTATGAAGAAAAGTGGTCAGGCTCTTCTCCTAAAGGCCCTTTACAAACATTTAAAACAAAAGACCTAACAAACTGATCAACCCAATAGCATCCATTCGCTGCGCTCTCTACTGCTATAGGTTATCCTGGACGTTAGGTTAAAAAATAAGAGCACATAATGAATGACAGACAACTTACTGTAATAACAACAAACGAAAATAGTGAAATTATTCCAATTATGGAAAGAGCTCTTTTATCTGTTCGAGAAGAGTTAAGAGATGACCCATATATTCTTGAAGCTGTAAAAGTACTTCAAGTTGGAGGCTACAGAAGTTCAATTGGCTCATTTTGGAATGCTGTAGTAGATGACTTGCGAAATAAAATATTATTTAGAAGTATAAGCCTTTTTAATAAATCAATTGATCTTACTAGAGAAATTAAAACATACGAAGATTTTCAAAACTATGTTAATGACGACCACCTTATTGAAGGCGCATATAAAATTGGAGTTATTGGGTGGGAGGCAAGTAAAGTATTAAAACACGCGAAAGAAACACGACATATATTTTCTGGCCACCCTAAAAGTAGCGATCCCTCCATTATAAAAGTGTTAGCAATGATGGATGATTGCATCAAATATGTGCTAAACGCAGAGTATCCAGCACAAATAATAGATGTAAAGCAATATGTCGCAAACCTAGCTGAACAATCATTTGATAGAAATGTTGTTTCTATAGAAAGTGCTCTCGGTGACTTGCCAGAAATATATAAAAATGAATTGGCTAATCGTTTATATACATCTTACCTACATCCCCAGTCAACTAGTATTCTCAGATCAAACATTGAGTTTGTCGCACCTATTTTATGGCGAGTGCTACCAAAAACAATAAAAGTTCAAATAGCTCGAAGAGTTGATCAGGAGATCCAAAAAGGAAACTCAGAAATAACTCAAACAGCTTTTAGTTTCATAGAATTAGTACAAAATCAGGGTTACTTATCTGTTGTATCTAGAAGATACCAAACGGAACCTTTAGTACACGCATTGACTAAAGCATTCGATGATTTCCCAAGGGAAAATGAAGCAGTAAAAGCATTAGTTCCATACGCTAGCTTAATACCAGAAGAATTAATGGCTGAGTATGTTTTATCTTTAACAAAAACATATGTAGGACGAATGGGATCAAGTGCAAGATATAGCAGAACAGATTTTTACGCAGATGGTGCAGCATTGTATATACCCGAGATGTTCAAATCATTTGACGATCATGCTGCTAACCACTTTATAGATGGAATTAAAAACAGTGAATTACTGATTCGACGTATTAAAGAACCGGCAAAACTAAGAAGGTTAAGAGTGCTTGCAAACATAGTTTTTGAAAAGATTTCAGAATCATTTCACAATAAACAATTTATTGAATCGTTGTGTGATGAAACAAGAGATGAAGAATTTTTCCAACTTATCCGCAACTAAACCTAACAAACGGATCGATCTGATACTTTCGTTGTGAGTCAAAATTTAGATAGAAAGTACAGATCATCCTCGACGTTAGTCGGTAATAAGAAATGATTAGATTAGAAATAAAACCACATATTGGAATAGGACCTATTCTCTTAGGATCTACAAAAGAAGAAGCACGTACTGCATTATCACAAATTGGATTTGAATTAGAACACTCCATAGACGTAATGGATTATTTCTGTAATTCTGGTATTCAAATAGAATATTCAAAAACAGGAATTGTAGAATTTATAGGTACATCATGTGAACCTAATCACTTCACAGTCATTTATAATGATGTAAACGTTTTTAACACAAAAGCAACTGAATTATTCGAATTAATCAACCAAAACGAATCAGAATTAAAACCTTATAATGATTATGAATTTATGTTCCCTGATCAAATAATTACTTTATGGGATGCTCAAGAACAATATGATAGATACGAAAATGAATCAAGAGTTATTTGGGCACAAGTAGGACTTGGAAATGAATCATATAAAAAAGAAGTTGAAGAAATAATAAACGACTAACCAACGAATCGAGCTGATACCTATGTATGTCATGCAACATGTTACGGTATCATCTCTTGACGTGAAACATGTTTCACGCCAAACAGGTACCAGCTCATTCTGGATGTTAGATCAGAATAAATTTTAAATATATTTTATCTTATTACGTCATCTACTTAGCGACTCACTTTATTCTTGGAATCACAGAATTAAGCTGAGTAAATGCGAAGTCAGCAATTCACCAAAAGTGAACGCAAATTGTGCATCAAATACGATTCCAAGTATATGCGGAATCAGCAAATGAAAAAAAATAAAAGTCTAATTATCAACAATAAAAGAGAAAAGATCTAACAAATCACTGGAGTAGATACTTTCGTTTGGAGTCAAATTTTAAATAGAAAGTACTACTCAGTTCAGACGTTAGCTTAGAATAAAATATGAATAGCATAAAATACACATACAAAGAAAATATGGTAAACCACTACCTTGAAGTAGCTATACCTATTGTTCATAAAATCTTCTATTCAAAAAAACAACACTTGATAATTAGCTTGGTCCAAAGCCAATTTGTAACACTATTCCTATTAGGAATAAATGTAACAGCGAACCCAAATGATCCTTTTATGATTCCATATATAATGTTGGGTATATTAAGTTTCATCTTCTTTTACAAAACTTATGAATCAAGTCAAATTAAAGCAATAAAAAAACTTACTCGAAAACAATTAATAAAGAGACTTGGCGATACTATTGAAATCCAAATTGACGAAGAATATATAATGATCAATAAAAATGGACAGTCAACAAGGTTCACAAGTAGTGCGAGCTCAAATATAGTAGAAGATAGCCATTACTTGATACTATTATTAAATGGAGAAATTTCTGGATCAATACCAAAGGAAGTTCTTACACAAGAACAAATTACAGAAATAAAATATATCTTAACTAAACAATCAAAAAGCTAACAAGAAACTGGAGTTGACACTTTCGTTGTGAGTCAAAATTTAGATAGAAAGTACGAACTCAGTTTAGACGTTCTGTAGGAATAAAATAAATAATTTTCATGAGATATATCCTTACATTTGCATTCGTATTCATGCTGTTTTATCCAACAATGCGAGACACGCATAAGTACTTGAAATCCGAAAAAGAAAAACAGACAACTAAATGGAGAATCAAACTTGTTTCTAGTTGGTTATTCTCAATTGTAATGATCCTCATATTTAAAATGGTTACTACACCTGTATAAATAGAAAATGGAATTAAAAATACAGAACCAAGGGTCGCAGTGAATACTCTCGTTCCTCGAGTATCACTAAACCCAGACGTTAGACTAGCATAAAAAATGAAAATATATAAACATCTATTGTGGACATTCATCTGTTTATCTATAATCAGTAATTCTCTAGTATTCTTATTAACTAGAGGCTCTAAGGAAAACTCTGTTAATAGAATGAATGAGTTGTTTGAAGAGAAAAATAAGACATTTAAACAAGAAGAAATAAAACAAAATCGTGAAGACATAATTAACACACATATTAAAATATCGAAAGATAATTTTGTTTCTTCATCTATCATTGAATCAATTATATTCTTTCAATTATTCATCACAATTATATTGAGTCTAACATATATAATTTTAAAGAAACGAGATAAGAAAAAAGTCTAACAAACGGATCGATCTGATACTTTCGTTGTGAATCACAATTTAGATAGAAAGTACAAATCATCCTAGACGTTAGCTAACAATAATGAAAAGAAAAATTTTACTCTTTACAATAATTTTGAACCTCCTTCTTATTTTCTATCGAGTTATTGATTTGAAGATTGCTGAAAATAAAGGTGAGGAAACATGGGGATTAGTTGTCAGTAAAAATTGGAGTAGATATTTTTACCAGGTTACTTATTTACCAATCAAACATAAAGATGAAATTGTTGAATGGAAATTCAAAAAACTTCCTTACATTCATGAGTATTTGTCTCCAAAAGAATATGATAAAATAGAAATTGAAAAAAGATATAAAATCACAAAAACAAACTCCACTCCACCAGATTATATCATCGGAGAATTGAATCTTTACAGGCTGATTCATAGAAACTTAATTTACTTACATTCTCTAGTAATCTTAACACTCATTTATGCTTTCTCATTAAAAACATATAAAGAACCTAAAAATATAGAAATTGAAGAGGGAAATAGCTAACAAGAAACTGGAGTTGATACTTTCGTTGTGAGTCACAATTTAAATAGAAAGTACGAACTCAGTTTAGACGTTAGATCAGAATAAATTTTAAATATATTTTATCTTATTACGTCATCTACTTAGCGACTCACTTTATTCTTGGAATCACAGAATTAAGCTGAGTAAATGCGAAGTCAGCAATTCACCAAAAGTGAACGCAAATTGTGCATCAAATACGATTCCAAGTATATGCGGAATCAGCAAATGAAAAAAAATAAAAGTCTAATTATCAACAATAAAAGAGAAAAGATCTAACAAATCACTGGAGTAGATACTTTCGTTTGGAGTCAAATTTTAAATAGAAAGTACTACTCAGTTCAGGCGTTAGTTTAACATAAAATGATCAAACACTTCAATAAAATTTTATTTATCTTAATCGCATTATATGTGTGGGCAACATTTGGTATAATGAGATTAAATATGCAACAAATGGGATTATTGAGAGTTATTAAAGATGATAATGAAAAATTGAATCAATTATCAAGAACCCTCATACTAAAGATCAATCAAATTTATTTATTCCATATTGTCATATCAATAATCATATTTTTTGTAGTCACATATGTTATCAATAAAGTTAAAAATGAAAATAAAAAATAAAAAAACTAACCAGAAACTGGAGTTGATACTTTCGTTATGAGTCAAATTTTAGATAGAAAGTACAACTCAGTTTAGACGTTAGACATACATAAATATGACAATTGAACAAGCAACTGAAAACTTAAGAACCTATCTAGCAATGGACGGTAATGGAGACTTAAAAAGTAATCTCCACAACAACAGTGATTTAATGCTAGAATCCTTAAATATAATTCAAATTCATACACAAAGTTCAGACCAAATTGATATAGAGCTAGCAGCCCTACTCTATGAATTAGGAATTCAGTGTTCTAGAATGATGAAAGATAATTCAATTGACAAAAACGAAATTCCAATTGAACAAGTATTTACACATGTAGATATAATTTTTCATATGGGAAGAATGAAGAAATTAAGAAACAAAAATAGTCTAACCAAGGATCGGAGTGAATACTCTCGTACCTCGAGTATCACTCAATCCAGACGTTAGATCAGAATAAAATTCATAAGAATTGATAGAAATTCGCATCTTAAAAAGCGACTCACTTTATTCTTGGAATCACAGAATTAAGCTGCATAAATGCGAAGTCAACAATTCACCAGAAGTAAACGCAAACTATGCATCGAATACGATTCCAAGTATATGCGGAATCAGCAAATAAAAAGAAATAAAAGTCTAATTATCAACAGTAAAAAAGAAAAGATCTAACAAATCACTGGAGTAGATACTTTCGTTTGGAGTCAAATTTTAAATAGAAAGTACTACTCAGTTCAGACGTTATACAATAATTATATGATCAAATATTCAGAAAATATAGATGAACGAACAGACCAATCTTGGAAAAAGGTCGATGGTGGTCCAGTAGTTCACAGAAAAACAGAGATTAACACAATTGTGTGCTGCTTCAGCGGGAATTAGACAGTTGCCCACTTTCTCTTAGTTGAGATTACTCACATTAGTGGCTTATGAAGCTTCTGCAAAGAATTCTAATCTACGAATTTTTGCATCAGCAAGTTTTCTGCGTCTTTCTTGTATAATGCTCACATCCTTCCCATTGAGCTTATCCTTTGGAGCGATGAAACCAATAGCGCTATGCAGGCGTGTGTTATTGTAATAGTCAACATACTGATCGACAACTCTCCTGGCATCTTCTACACTCAGAGGCGTTAAAGGTCTTATAGATCCATTCTTCAAAGTAAAATGAAAACGTTCTATTTTTCCATTACTCTGGGGATAATATGGTGAGGTTCGAACATGAGTAAGACCATGACAGGCAATGAATTTTTTAAATTCCTGTCCTGTATACTGAGAACCATTGTCAGTAATAATCCTAGGCCTTGCTTCTGGGAACTTTTCTAAAGCTCGTTTTACAACTATTTCAGCATCTTGCTCATTCATCGATTCTCTGATTTCCCAGTGAAGTAAACAACGACTATAACCATCTAAAACACCAATGAAGAAGTAGAATCTCTTATTGATCTTCACATACGAAATATCTGTATGCCAGTGTTCATGAGCTTGTAATGGTTGCTCAAATCCATTTCCTTTAGTGGATTTCTTTGTAGCTTTAGTACGCATGAGTTCTGCATCTGATAAAATACGATAAACAGAGGAAGAGCTCATATACGCAACATTTTCATCAATCATCATATATGTCACTGCTCGGTAGCCTTCTTGACGATGAGACTGATAATATTCAATGACAGCACGTCTTTCATCTTCAGTAATCCAAAAATCTTTGGGCTGTTTACCATTATGCTGATTGGCCTTACCTTTTCGTTTTTTCCATTGATAGAATTTGCTCGGGTGAAGAGCTAAACTTTTGAGCATGCTGCGCAGGTCGATTTGCGTCCGTTCATGCCACTTATACAGATATTTAACGACCTGATCTCGAACTTCTTTACTAACCCAAGTTCCATTTAGATCAGGCCACGTTTCTTTTTTAAGTTTAGATTCTCCGCCACGAGTTCAGCTATAACATCATTTTTCTGTGAAGTTGTCGCCTTGAGTTGACTGTTCTCTTTTTCTGCCTTCTTTAAATTACTATCACCATCCTTGGTGAATGCTCGAGAACCATTTTCAAAGAACTCTTTTTGCCAACGATAAAATAGAGTCGTTGTAATATTCAGTTCATCACAAATATCAGATACTGGGGTTTGCTCAAGTAGGTGTTTACGAATGGCAATAACTTTCTGTTCTGCACTAAAATAACGGCGTTTCTTAGACATAATTTTTTCCTTTTCGGAGGGTTACGATTTTAAAGTAACTCAACTAAGAAAAAAAGGGATGTGTCCTATTTCAACTGAAGCGCAACAATTGAATATGTTCCATCTCTTCATGGTTTATATAAATTTTGTTTTCCTACTTCAATAATTTTAGGTGTTATCTCTTTTGTTTTATTTAAATCCACACTGCCAATCGAAGTGGTTATTAGTACTACATTAACTTCAATAATTTTACTGGTATTAGCATTTATTTCCTTTTGTGGATTTGAGACTTATGGTCATCTATCCATAGACACGAGAAAAGGAGAATTAACAATAAAAAGATTAAAGAATTATTGGAAAGTCAAATTAGTGAACTCGGAACTAGAAATTGTTCCTGGAGGATTTTATGAAAATGAGGAAACAGTGTTAAACACCAAAGTTTATCAGCTACAAATATTAACTAACAATAAAAGACAAGTTATATATGCAGGAGCTAATAAAGAAAAACTTGAAGCCATATTCTCAGATATAAGAAATATTAAAGAAAAATGTATAACAAGAAACTGGAGTTGATACTTTCGTTGTGAATCAAATTTTAGATAGAAAGTACGAACTCAGTTTAGACGTTAGTATATAATAAATTTAGATGATAGAAACGAGAATCCCAGAATCGCGGATGCACGAATTTAGAATTATCTGAACCTATGATTTTAGAGCTAAATTGAATCCGAAATAATGATCTGATAATGATCAGAATTTTGAAATAAAAAACAAGAAAAAGACAAAATACTAACAAGAAACTGGAGTTGATACTTTCGTTATGAGTCAAATTTTAGATAGAAAGTACGAACTCAGTTTAGACGTTCTGCTACAAAAAAATTATAACCTTACATATCTAAATTATGGACGAATATATAAACACAAATTTTGGAAAACTTAAAAAATTCAGACGAAGCTATGTGGGGAATATCGACATACATGGGATTCAAACTCATTTAAATGTAGAGCCTGAATTTTTTAAATCTAAATTAAGTCTTGACGATATAATACCTAACATTGAATCTAATTATTATCATTTAAGAGAACTCGCATTTTCAGAAGTAATCGATGAAATAAATGAAGAATGGGCACCTAATCTATTTAGTTTTTTTACGAAGAAAAAATCAAAGTATTCAATAGATAGATTACGCAATGAATCGAAACTAGATAGCATCTTTATTTGTGAAGATTATTTAACAATTAGCCTGAAATTTACTGAATTTATTATTATCAGTACAAAACTAGATGTAACAGGTAATTATATGTATTCTCAGATACGAACTTAATTAAAATAATTAAACGAAATAAGCAGAACCAAGGATCGGAGTTGAGATTCTCGTACCTCGAATCCAACTCAATCCAGACGTTAGATCAGAATAAATTTAAAATATATTTTATCTTATTACGTCATCTACTTAGCAACTCACTTTATTCTTGGAATCACAAAATTAAGCTGAGTAAATGCGAACTCAGCAATTCACCAGAAGTAAACGCAAACTGTGCATCGAATACGATTCCAAGTATATGCGGAATCAGCAAATAAAAAGAAATAAAAATCTAATTATCAACAGTAAAAAAGAAAAGATCTAACAAATCACTGGAGTAGATACTTTCGTTTGGAGTCAAATTTTAAATAGAAAGTACTACTCAGTTCAGACGTTCTGTCAAAAAATAATGATTCAAACCAAGAGTAATAAATCATGAAAACTATTTTTATATTAATAATTTCCCTAATAACTATCCCTCAAATTCATGCAGAATCTGAAGTTCATCAAAACATAGATATAACACAGAAAGAGGCAGCTAAAAAACTTATTGGAATATGGACAGTTACTAATGTTAATAACAATTCGAAATGGAATGATCATCAGAAAAAAATGATGACTCAAATTACTTTTACATTCACAGATTCAGAATTTGTTATAAAAATGAAAGGGAAAGAAGAAGAGAGAAAAAAGTATGTGATTAAACACATAAAAAAAGACATACTAACATTGATTGTAAACTATAGAAACAAAGAAAAAGAAGAGAATATTAAATTTACAAAAGATAGTATTTCTTTTATATACAGTGATGTAGAAATCCCAATGACAAAAATAGAAAAATAAACAGACAGAACCAAGGATCGGAGTTGAGATTCTCGTACCTCGAATCCAACTCAATCCAGACGTTCGATAGGAAATAAAAATATGAAATTCACATTAATAATTATCACCCTAATACTCTCATTTACTCTGCACTCACAAAGTAAAAAGAGTAAAGAACAATTAATGGCAGAGGCTCGTGATTATGCCGAACAAGAAAGTCAAAAGGTGATAGCTCAAGTTCAAGCTTTAATGAAAGAACGTGAAGCTGCAAAAACAGATGAAGAAAAAGCAGCTTTTAATCTTAAGCTAGAAAAACTAATGAAAGAAAATCAGCAAAAACAAACTGATTTATACAAAAAAAGAAAAATTGCATTCTTTAAAATGCTATATCACGGAATCAAAAGAACTGCAGATGATAATAAAACTCTTCCTGCTACACTGGATCATGAGAAAATTTATTCAAGAATTGACCTAAATACAGTTAATTATATTGGTGGATTATCTATTGATTCTAACGATTCTAACGATTCTAACAACATAATTCTTGTTTATGAAAAGAAAGCTGACGAACATGGAAATAGACATATTCTCTTTCTTGACGGACATGTAGAAATATCAAAAGAAATTAAATAGAAAAAAATCGAACAAGAAACTGGAGTTGATACTTTCGTTGTGAGTCACAATTTTAGATAGAAAGTACGAACTCAGTTTAGACGTTAGGGTAAAAATATGAATATATATAGAAAAAATCACGCATTTAAAGAATACGAAAACCCAATAGTTACACAGAAAGATATAAGTGTTTTTGAAAAGAAATATAACATAAAACTACCTAAGAAATATAAAGAAATCCTTTTGATTCAAAATGGTGGAACAGTAGAAATTCCAATTTTTAAATTAAAATCAAAAAAACATCATATCGATTCTATATATGGGATCAATGAATCTAAATCTGAATATGTACTTACAAATGTAAATTTATATCATGACGAAAAATACAGTTTATATTTTACAAGATCTAAATTTAAAAAGGAAAATTTAGATCCAAACAAAATACTAATTTTTTACACCGATTATGATAACTTTTATGCATTAGATTATAATAATAATCAAGAACCTGAAGTCATCTGGTTCAAAGTTGGAGCATCATCTTTCAACCAGAAAAAAGTTATCGCAAATAATTTTGAAGATTTCTTAAATCTTCAATTTCATGGATCTAAATTAAGTTTTTCAAAAAATAAAAAAACGGGCGAAACACTAATTTTCAAAGATGAAATATCATCTATTGATGACTATAATAATACATTTACAATTAATTCTCAAGTATATGATCACAATGATTATTATAGGGTTATCACCGAAGAAAACCGTTCATGGAAAAATTGGATTAATGAAGAAATAATACAAAAAAATGATCTCATCACATCAAGTTGTTTTATCTCATTATGTGAAAATAGTAAAACCAAAATATATAAACTAACTTTAGAGTCTAAAAAAATACAAATAAAGATAAAAAGTTCTTTAGTGTTAAGTAATGGTATGTTCATTAATGAACCCTCTAGTGAAATTGCATATCTAGAGATTTTTTCCCAATTAAAGGAAAATTTACAACTAGTACAAAAAAGTATTAAAGAAATTCAAAAACCCTAACCACGGGTTGTAGATGATGTTTCGCTTCGTCCAAACGCAAGTAAGCCCAGTCGTTAGATAAGAACAAAGAATATATAAACGATTTACTAATTACTTTCTTATTTCATATCGACGCATATGAAGAAATGATTTCTAAAAAAGAAAAAACTTCCATCTAGACAGATCCAGAAAAGCCACACCTGAATTTTGATATAACACAAAATTGGCAAGCTAGAAAAAACGCTTAAAAAGGTTGCAAAACTACTCTTAAAGGGCTCTTCTTTATGCTTAGATGATTGTCTGGGGGACATGGTGTCGCAGATTAAAATCCTGTCGTTAATGCTATGACAATCAAGGACTTAAATAAATGAAAGTACTTTTTTTTGCTGAAAAAAGGTTGCAAAACTCAAAATTAAGCTTGGTCTCAAATAAAAACAATTATCAATTGAATAATTTTATTCGCCGTAAGATTTACCCACTAAAACTGGATACGCTTTAGTTACATAGCTTGAAATTAATTAGGTGGAGTAGAGTGTCGCTTCCTTAGCTATAAAACCATACTGACTATGCCTTAGACTAAAAAATAAGCAGATCTATATTTTCTTTAAAATTAGTGTAATGTAAATCAAAAAATCAAAGATAGAATTTAATAATGAGTAAATTATATATTGTTTCGGGTGCTAACGGTTCTGGAAAAACTACTTTTTCAAAAAAGCTTACACAAGAGTTAAATATCTATTTTTTAAATGCAGACGAAATAGCAAAAGAAATAGACCCCCACAACACTACTGGTGGGGAAGTAGCGGCAGGTAAAATATTTTTTAAAAGACTACGAAAACTGCTTAAAGATAATAAATCTTTTGTTTTAGAATCTACACTATCTGGGAAATATCTAAAAAAAATCATCTCTCAGGCAAAAGAGAATGGTTATTCAATTGAATTAATTTACATTTTTTTAGAAAACCCGACAGTTTGTATCGAACGAATTAAGGAACGAGTTCTTAATGGAGGACATCACGTCCCTGATGAAGCTGTAGTAAGAAGATTTTATCGAAGTAAAAACAACTTTTGGAACATATATAAAAATGTTTGTGACAGGTGGTTCCTAATTTATAATTCTGAATTAACATTTAAAGAGTTTTGTATAGGATCTAAAGATAATTACACAATCAACGACAACTCAATTTTTAATGATTTTATGAAAGACGTGGAGTTATAATTATGAATAAAATAAATGACCTAGAGCTATACCAAGAAGCCTTCTTATTTCAAAAAATTGGTAATGAAGCTGTAAAAGAAGCTATACGAAATAATGAAAAGAAAAATATTGCCTCTGTATTCTCTAAAGATGGGGAAATTTACTACAAATTACCTTCTGGAGAAATTACTCAAAACAGTCCATTCATTTCCAAAGAATAACTCTAGATTCTGTACTTTTAGTATCAAACCGTAAATTGGTAAATAAGACCAAAAAAAGGTTTCAAAACTACATCTTAAAGGGCTCTTCTTTATGCTTAGATGATTGTCTGGGGGACATGGTGTCGCAGGTTCAAATCCTGTCGTTCCGACTCAAGCGGGCTTTATGCCCGCTTTTTTTGTGCCCTGATTTCATGTCGTTTGGGCTGTTTATGCGAGATTCCTACAGAACCTAATCTGGTAGCAACTTTAGGTCCCTATGGTTAAAACCAAAGGCTGAGTTATGTTAGGTGCCCTTGGCACAGACGATAGAAGAAGCAAAATGAGTAGAATGATGAATGAAGTTAATACAGATGATTTACGAGTTTGCCTCGTACAAATGTCTTCGAGCCCTGATTTCGAAGAAAATTTAGCGCATGCAAAATCAATCATTGAGCAAGCTTCGCAGAACAGAGATGAACTGATCATTTTCCCCGAATGCGCCCTGCTCTGGGCGAAAACTGACATCACCCATCAAAACGCCAAGACTCGTGAGCAATGGACTGATTTACTCTCTCCACTTTCCAAAACCTACAAGATTGCTATCGTCTGGGGTGGTCTTGCCGAGCGTCAGGAAAACAAAGTCTTCAATAGCTCATTCATATTTGATGCAGATGGTCATTTGTTAGATGTATATAGAAAGACTCACCTCTTCCAAATTTTCACTCCGGGCAAGAAAGCCATTGATGAGACCGAGACCTACGAACACGGTGATACGGGGCCATGCGTTGTCAAAATTAATGATTGGTCAATCGGCATTAGTATTTGTTATGATCTGCGTTTCCCGGAGTTTTTACGAAACTATGCTGGCTGTGACCTGATGATTAATTCCGCTGCCTTTACCAAAGCCACTGGAAAAGCTCATTGGGAAGTTCTCATGCGAGCCCGCGCCGTAGAGAATCAAAGCTATGTGATTGGTTCAGCGCAATGTGGTCGTAACGAGCTCAGCGGTATCTCTGCCTATGGGCACTCCATTGTAATTGATCCTTGGGGAGAGGTCTTGGGCGATCTTGGCGAAAGCATTGCCAGTCAAAGTTTTGTTCTCAACAAACAAATCATTCAACAAACCAGAGAAACGGTCCCCGCTCTTTATACGAGTTTCCCTCATTTAAGAGATCAATGAATCAGGTCAGCTGTGGCAAAATGCCTAGGCACAGCCTTGGCACAGTGCGCCAAGCTGGCACGCTCATTTCATTCGCTCTCACAATCAATAATTTCAGTTTTTTATAAACACATAAAAAACAAAGACTTAAGAACTGATAAATAAACTTGGCATAGCTTCTCCTTTATTGGGCACAACTTCCAATAAATTTAAAACTAACGGAGAAACAAAAATGGCTAAGATCCTCGGTATCGACCTCGGTACAACGAACTCATGTATGGCCGTCATGGAAAATGGCGAAGCCACAGTAATCCCTAACGCAGAAGGTCACAGAACTACACCTTCAGTAGTTGCTTTTGCAAAGAACGACGAAGAACTCGTTGGTCAAACAGCAAAACGTCAGGCAGTAACTAACCCCACGAACACAATCTTCTCTGCGAAGCGTTTCATGGGTCGTAAGTTTGCTGAAGTTAAGCACGAAATTGACCTCGTTCCTTACGAAGTTGTCGAAGCAAAGAATGGCGATGCGCACATTAAAGTTGGTGACAAAGTTTACTCACCACCCGAAATTTCTGCAAAAATCATTGCTAAGCTCAAGCGCGACGCAGAAGCTTACCTCGGTGAAACTCTCACTGAAGCCGTAATCACTGTACCTGCTTACTTTAACGATGCTCAGCGTCAGGCAACTAAAGATGCTGGCCGTATTGCTGGTGTTGACGTAAAGCGTATCATCAACGAGCCTACTGCAGCGGCACTTTCTTACGGTCTTGAAAAAGATAACGAACAAAGAATTTGTGTCTATGACCTCGGTGGCGGTACTTTCGACGTGACTGTACTCGAACTCGGTGATGGTGTTTTCGAAGTAGAAGCAACTAATGGTGATACTCACCTCGGTGGCGATGACTTTGACGAATCAATCATCAACCTCCTCGTAGAAGAATTCAAAAAAGAAAACGGCATTGACCTTCGTCAAGATGCTTTCGCTCTTCAACGTCTAAAAGAAGAAGGCGAGAAAGCAAAATGCGAACTCTCAACTGCTCAGTCTACTGATATCAACCTTCCGTTCATCACTGCTGATGCAACTGGCCCAAAACACTTACAGTTCACACTTTCACGTGCGAAACTTGAAGAAGTTACTGATAGCCTCGTAACTCGTTCAATCCTTCCTGTAGATGCTTGTTTAAAAGATGCCGGCGCGAGCGTTGGTGACATCGACGAAATCATCATGGTTGGTGGTCAAACTCGTATGCCTAAAGTTATCGAAGCTGTAAAAGCACGCTTTGGCAAAGACCTTCACCGCGGTGTTAACCCTGACGAATGTGTAGCTCTTGGTGCTGCAATTCAAGGTGGTGTACTCACTGGTGACGTGAACGACGTTCTTCTTCTCGACGTAACGCCTCTTTCACTCGGTATCGAAACTATGGGTGGTGTTTTCACTGCACTTATCGAGCGTAACACAACGATCCCAACTAAGAAGTCTGAGACTTTCTCAACGGCTGCTGATAACCAAACTGCTGTAGACATCGTTGTTTACCAGGGTGAGCGTCCCATGGCTCAACAAAACAAGAAAATTGGTGACTTCCGTCTCGACGAAATTAAATCGGCTCCTCGTGGCACGCCACAGATCGAAGTAACTTTCGACATCGATGCCAATGGTATCCTCAAAGTTTCTGCTAAAGATAAAGAGACTGGCAAAGAACAGCACATCACTATTCAGCCTGACTCAGGTCTAAGCGAAGACGAAATCGAACGCATGGTTAACGATGCCAAAGATAACGAAGCTGCCGACAAAGAGCTACGTGAAAACATCGAAACTAAAAACAAAGCAGAAGGCCTCGTCTTCCAAGTTGAGAAGCAACTCGGTGAAATCGGCGACAAAGTTCCTGCTGACGTAAAAGAGTCTTTCGATGCGGACATCGCAAAAATCAAAGAAGCTTGCGAAGCGAACAACTATGCTGAGATCAAAGAGCTCACAGAGAAGTTCGAAGCTCGCCTTCAAGAACTCGGTCAGTACATGGGTGCTCCAGGTGCTGATGGCGCTGGCGCTGGCGCAGCCGGTGCGGCAGGAGCTGCTGGTGCAGGTGCTGCGGGCGCTGCTGATTCTGAAAAGAAGAAAGAAGACGACGACATCATCGACGCCGACTTCGTTTAAGCTAAAAAATCTGCTGACTCCCCTCTTGGGAGTCAGCTTTCCTTATATCCTAACAAAAACCTAATACGGAGAAAACCAACTATGAGCATTCAGCCTCTAGGTGATCGCGTTCTCGTTCAAGAGATCGAAGTAAAAGAAGTAAGCGTTGGCGGAATTATCCTCCCCGACTCAGCTAAAGAAAAGCCACAAGAAGCCAAAGTTATTGCCCTCGGAACTGGTGGTATTGACGCTAATGGTAAAGAAATCACTTTCCACGTTGCCGAAGGCGACACAGTGATTGTCTCTAAATATGGTGGTACTGAAGTGAAAGCTGACGGTCAGGAATACAAAATCCTCAACCAAAACGATATCCTCGCAATCGTAAAATAATTTTAGGAATATTTACAAATGGCTAAACAATTAATTTTCGACGAGAACGCTCGTCGCAAGCTCCTCTCGGGTGTAGAGAAGCTCTCTAAAGCTGTAAAAGTTACTCTCGGTCCAAAAGGCCGTAACGTTGTTCTCGACAAGAGCTTTGGCACTCCTCATATCACAAAAGATGGTGTTTCTGTAGCTAAAGAAATCGAACTCGAATGCCCTTACGAAAACATGGGTGCTCAAATGGTTCGCGAAGTTGCTTCAAAAACTGCTGATCTCGCTGGTGACGGTACAACTACTGCAACAGTTCTTGCAGAAGCTATCTACCGTGAAGGTCTTAAGAATGTAACTGCGGGTGCTAACCCCATGAGTCTTAAGCGTGGTATCGACAAAGCTGTTGCTGCTATGGTTGCGGAGCTCGCAAACATCAGTACTCCTGTTGAAACTAACGAGCAAGTTAAGCAGATCGCTACGATCTCTGCTAACGGCGACGAAGAAATCGGTAGCATCATTGCTGACGCTATGGACAAAGTTGGTAAAGACGGCACAATCGCTGTTGAAGAGTCAAAAACTATCGAAACAACTCTCGACGTTGTTGATGGTATGCAGTTCGACAAAGGTTACCTCTCGCCTTACTTCTCAACTGACCTCGAGTCACGTGAAGCTCTCCTCGAAGATCCTTACATCCTCATTTTCGAAAAGAAAATTGCTAACCTCCAAGACATGCTCCCGCTTCTCCAAGAAGTGAGCAAAACTGGTAAGCCTTTCCTCATCATCGCTGAAGACGTTGAAGGCGAAGCTCTTTCTACTCTCGTCATCAACAAGCTCCGTGGCACACTCAATGTTTGTGCTGTTAAAGCTCCTGGTTTCGGTGATCGTCGTAAAGCTATGCTCGAAGACATCGCTATCCTCACTGGTGGTAAATGCATCACTGAAGACCTCGGCATGAAGCTCGAAAACGTCACTCTCGAAGACCTCGGTTCTGCTAAGCGCGTTATCGTTGACAAAGACAACACAGTTGTTGTTGATGGTAAAGGTGCTCAAGCTGAGATCATGGGTCGTGTGAAGCTTCTTAAAGCTCAAATCGAAGAGTCTACTTCTGAGTACGACAAAGAAAAACTCCAAGAGCGTCTTGCGAAGCTCGCTGGTGGTGTAGCCGTCATTAACGTTGGCGCTGCAACTGAAACTGAAATGAAAGAGAAAAAAGACCGCGTTGACGATGCGCTTCACGCAACTCGTGCAGCTGTTGACGAAGGTATTGTTGCTGGTGGCGGCGTTGCGTACATCCGTGCTCAAGCTGTTGCAGCTGGCATCGAACTCTCTGGCGACGAAGCTGTTGGTGCATCTATCATTGCTCGCGCATGTGAAGCTCCACTTCGTCAGCTCGTTAACAATGCAGCTGGTGAAGCTTCAATTGTCATCGCAAAAGTTCGCGAAGGCGAAGGCAACTACGGTTTCAACGTTGCAACTGACGAATACGTTGACATGCTCGAAGCTGGTGTTATCGACCCTAAGAAAGTAACGCGTTCTGCTTTACAGCACGCTGGTTCTATCTCTGGTCTTCTCCTTACTACTGAATGTCTCATTACTGACATCAAAGAAGAAGCTCCTGCTGGTGGCGGTGGTGATCACCACGGCGGCGGAATGCCAGGTGGCATGGGCGGAATGCCCGGCATGATGTAATCAGTTTTAACTGATTCATAAAAAAGGCGTCCCAATCGGGGCGCCTTTTTTTATGTGAAGTTTGAGCTCGTGATCTTATTTTTTAACGTTCTAAGAAAAAAATCGACAAATTACATCATTTATTTTCCAGCTTAGTAACATTCCCGAAAGAGCTTCGCTTATCTGCTTAGATTAATAATAAGTAAAGTAAGAGAATAATATGAAGCACTTCCTTTTAGCCATTAGCTGTTTAATGACATTTAATATCCAAGCCTTGGATCAAGCGACGAATCAAAAAGATCTCGATCAAAGAATGGAATGGTTTAACGACGCCAAGTTTGGCATGTTCATTCACTGGGGAGCCTACTCTGTATTGAAAGGCTCTTGGCAGGGTAAGGAAATGGAGTTTTACGCGGAATGGATTCAGGCGAAAGCGGATATCCCAAAAGAGCAATATGTAAAAGTGGCCGAACGTTTCAATCCCGAACAATTTGATGCCGATGCTTGGGCCAAAGCCGCTTATGAAGCTGGCATGAAATACATGGTTATCACCACCAAGCACCACGAAGGTTTTTGCCTTTGGGATAGCCAATACACAAAGTACGATATTAAAGATACAGCTGGAATTGACCGTGACCTATTAGGTGAACTCAGTGCAGCTTGTAAAAAATATGGACTCAAGTTTGGAACTTATTATTCAACGATTGATTGGCATCACGATTCACAAAAACCTGTAGAAGGCGCCAAGGGGCATTGGAATAAATGGGCGAAAATCGAGATGGTTTCCCCACAGAAAAAGAAAGAATATGTTCAGTACATGAAAAATCAGCTACAAGAACTCGTGGATCGCTACGATACACAAATCTTTTGGTTTGATGGCGACTGGAATGACTTTTGGACCATGGAAGATGGCGAAGATCTTTATCGTTTCTTACGCAAAATTCAGCCCAATGCCATTATCAATAATCGCGTCGCCAAAAGAAAAGAATTTAAATATGATTTTGGCACACCTGAGAACCAAACGCCGGGAGAAAAACTCGATTATTACTGGGAAGCCTGCTGGACGATCAATCACTCATGGGGCTACAAAGCACACGACAAGAAATGGAAAAGTAGCCAAGTGCTCATTCAAAAATTGCTCGATATCAATTCAAAAGGCGGCAATTTATTACTCAATGTGGGTCCCACACCAGAGGGAACCTTTCCGGACGGATGCATTGATCGTTTAGCGCAAATGGGGCAATGGACAAAAATGCACGGAGAAGTTCTTTATGGTACTGAGTACGCTCCCGTCAAAAGACCTTCTTGGGGCCGCGTACTGAAAAAAGGTAACTCACTCTTTCTACATGTTTTTGACTGGCCTCAGAACCAGCAGCTCAAAGTTGAAGGCCTCGCAGGATCATTGCAAAAAGCTTATGTATTTAAGCAAGCAAATGAAGCCCTTCAATTCGAGATTGATGATCAAAACTTCACGATTAAAATCCCTAAGGAAGCCTATGATGAAAATTCATCCGTTGTCGTACTCGAATTTTCTCCAGAGACGCTCTCTTTTGCGAAGACGGCAAATGCAGAAAAGCAATCCACTAATGACATAAGCTTAGCTTTGACTGCGGCAACTATCCAAGGAAAAAGCATTGTCTATGAGAAGAACACGCAAACCTTGCGTTCATTTAACTCCAATAAAGATAGCGCTAACTGGAAACAAGAAATTGTGATCCCAGGAAAATATGAAGTCTTGCTCGACACCGCACTCAATGGCAAAGAAAATTCATTTGAGGTCAAATTGAACAACAAAGTCCTCAAAGGTAAAGCGAAAAACACTGGTAAATGGGCCAAGTTTGAGGAGCTATCTCTCGGAGAAGTCGAACTTGATCAAATAGGAAATTATAGCATTTCTCTTAGAAAAACTTCAAAAAACCATCAATCACTCTTTAAATTAAAATCCATTCGTCTTCGTCCCATTCAATAGGATCACCCATATGATTAAATATCTCTGCCTTCTAAGCGCGTTTTTATGTTCATGTCAGAAAACACCTTCTCCAATTCATGAAGATGTGAGTACCCCCGCCAAATCAATTTACGTCCCAACGCAAAAGTTAGATCAACAAGCCATCTATGTCCAAAGCAATGCCAAGGCCAGTGGAGATGGCTCACTCGAAAAGCCCTACGCTTCGATCATGACTGCGATCCAACAGGCTCCAGACGCTTACACCATCTATTTACGCGAAGGTCGCTACAAAGAAGTTATCGAACTCAAAAATTTTGAAAAGAAACTTAAGATAGCCGCCTACCCTGGTGAAAAAGTTGTCATCGATGGCACCCAAGAACTTGAACTCAAGTGGGAACTTTATCAAAACAAGATCTATCGCAGTAAAGTGAATTTAGCCATATGGCAACTCTTTGCAGATAATAAGTATTCTTACTTAGCGCGCTGGCCTAACGCAACTTTTGAAGATGGAAAAATCTGGCGTATGACTCAGGGCATGCGCAGTCTCGATGGAGGTTATAAATCGAGTCAGCCTACGGGAAAAAGCCGCTTAGGACTCGCCTATGATGATGCCTTTAAAGCTCATAGTAAAGATGGCTTTAATGAGGGAGATAGTCGCTATTCTGGTCTTGCCAAAACTCAGAGCCTCGCTGATTCAGCTTTAGATTTTACCGGAGCCATTGCCGTTCTAAATATTGGTCACTGGATGACATGGGCGCGCCCCATCACAGAACACAAAGCCGGTTCAGATCATTTTTCCTATGCAAAAGATGGTATTAAATTAAGAGAACTCCATCAGCATACAGCCTATTATATTTATGGCCTCGCTGCCCTTGATCAAAATAATGAATGGTGGTATGACAAAGAAAGCCAATACCTCTATTACAGGGCTGAGGACCAACAATCTTTAAATAAGTTAAAATTTTCTAGTCGTAAAAATGACTTCATGCTAGAGCTCACTAAGGTAAAAAATCTTAGCTTTGAAAATCTTGATTTTTTTGCTGCTGGTTACAATGTACGTTTTTCTGAAAACATTCGTTTTAATGACTGCCGTTTTGATTATTTAAGCGATAATAAATATGTCCTAGGGCAATTCGATTGGTTCAATGCCTTTAATGGCAACAGCAATAATCAGATGTCGGCCTTTTTTGACGGTAAGGATAACCAATTGACCAATTGCATCTTTTCACGCTCAAATGCTCCCATCATTTTTAAAGGTGATAACACTCTTGTCCAGAATTGCCTTTTCGAAGATATTGAATGGGATGTGAACACGAATGGTGGTACAGGTTCTGTTATGATTGGCAAAGGTAGCACCATCCGCAACTGCACCCTCTCTAGGACCGGCAACTCGGAAGGCATACGCGCCATAGAAGACTCTTGTACAATTAAGTATAATCGAATTTTTGATGCAGGAAACCTCCAACACGATGGCTCGGGAATTAATGTGGGGACTAAAGTTCAAAAAGGCGCTACGGTAAGTCATAACTGGGTACATGACTGTAATCGTCAAGGCGTGCGCTTTGATTACCATGGCATGGACGTTCATCAGAGTGATGGATCCGTTTATGGAGATGGCCTTTATGCTTTCAATGTCATTTGGAATACTCAACCCAGTCAAATTAAAGGTGACCGCCACCTCATTTTTAATAATACTGTCATTAGCTGTAATTATTTCCCCGACCCAGAAAATGAGCCTTTCAACTTCAGTATCCAGGGCTTTAAAGCTATGCACGGCATCATGGGCAACGATAAATCAATTATTCGCAATAACCTAGCGAACATTAGTCATCGCAGTTGGGATTTGCGCATCACCGAGAAACGTAAGGCCAACTACCAAAATGGCGCACGCTTTTTCAAAGACCTCAATTACAATGTGCTACCAGGTAAGCACGACCATAATATGAGAGAAGCTGGCGCAGCCTATAAGTATTTGCGTGATCCGCAAAACCTAGATTTCCGACCAAAAATCAATAGTCCGCTAATTGCTTCTGGTAGAACCATACTCGCTTCCGAGAACCCCAATCAATACACTTCACTAAAGAATTTCCAGGAATTAAAACAGGGCATAGATATAGGTGCTTATCAAAGTGCCGCTAGTGATCATTACTGGATCCCAGGTTATAAAGCATGGCAGCCTAGCCAAGCAATCCCACTCGATGAAGGTGTAGTCAATCAGAGCAAAGTCGATCTCATTTTCCTCGAGTCCTACAAAGCCTCTGATCATAAAGTTTATTTTGGCACAGACCCCAAGAAACTTCAATTGCTTAAAGAATTGAAGAAGAGCAATATTTGCCCGAGCCCACAGCTCGAAGCAGGAAAAAAATACTTTTGGCGAGTCGATGCTATTTATCCCGATGGAGTCAGTTCAGGTGAAACCTGGAGTTTCACCGTAAAAGCCCCCACTTCCCAACTTGTCCATAATTAAAAAAGATCCCAACATGAAAAAATTTTTACTTCTCGTCATTTGCTTGAGTTCCTTAGCAAATGCCAAGCAAATACACGTCTACAAAGATCAGAACAACCTCAGTTCTGCCCATAAAGAGTGGCAAGAACTTCGACAAAACAATTATCAAGACACTATTGAGATTATCATCCACGAAGGCACTCATCACCTAAATCAAAGTTTGATTTTTGATGAGCGTGGCTCTGATGCCAAAACGCTTATTCGTTCTGCAACAGGTGAATCAGCAACTATTAGCGGAGCTCGCAAAATTGAAGGCTGGACTCGAACTGAACTAATGAATGGCAAAATCTGGTCCGCGCCAGTTCCTTGGGCTGAAGGAGAGCATTATTTCCATGCGCTTTTCAAGGGAAATCAAATGTTAAAACGAGCGAGCTCAGAAATCATTGAACTCAGTAATGAGGCTCCCAGTAAATTCTATTGTAACGATATGCAGAGTCGTTTCGAGTTCAATACGCACCCCGAAATAGCTAAGCTAGAGAATATTAAAGATATCGAGCTCTTTGGTCAACCAACTCGTAAATGGTTGGTAAACTATTTACCCCTTGAGCGTGTGGGTGCCAAAAAAACGAAACTCAAGATCCCTGCGACCTATATCATGAGTGGTGAATGGCAGATAGAAAACTCCCTGCAACATCTCGATGAGGCTGGCGAATGGTGTTTGAACAACGGCACTCTCTACTACTGGCCAAAAGATGATCAAGTCAAAGATATTTTTGCACCCTACCTCAATGAACTCATTCGCATTGAAGGAAAAACTGATTCGAGTTTAGAAGGAAAAGGGGAACGACCTGCAAAGAATTTTATTTTTGAAAACCTCAGCTTTAGTCACGCCGATCGTCAACGCTGGACTAAAAATGATATTGGTCTTCAGCACGACTGGAACATGTGGGATAAAGCTAATGGACTCATTCGTTTTCGGGGTGCCCAAGATTGCGAAGTCCACAATTGCAATTTCATCAATTCTGCGAGTGATGGAGTTCGACTCGATCTTTATTGCCAAAATATTACAATCGCCAATAATCGTTTTAGTAAACTCGGTGGTACCGCCATACTTTTAGCGGGGTATGGCCCAGGAAAGAAAGACGTCAATCACCACAATACCATTATCAATAATAGCTTAAGCGAAATTGGCTCACTCTACTGGCATTCGCCAGGCATCTTTGTTTGGCAGAGTGGTCATAACTTGATTGCCAAGAATCATATTTACGATCAAGGTTATAGCGGCATTATTGTCGCTGGCGTTAGACGTCGTTTTTTCTCTCAAAAATTCCCCAAAGATCAACGAGCTGATAAAAACCCCTTTAAGTTTTGGCAGTTCCCAAAGGGCACAAGGGAACACTTGCCTTCTATTCGCTGGGATGAGATCAAATATATCAAAGATCCTTTAGATTGGAAAGCCTACGAGCCCTACATGCATGCTCGACATAATATTATTGAGTTCAATGAAGTTCACGATTGCATGAAGCGCTTGCACGATGGCAATGGCATTTACTTATCTGCTCATGGTAATGATAATTTAGTTCGCTATAATTTAGTTTATAATCACCCCAAGGGTTCGATGATTCGGACGGATGATGACTCACATTATTCTTTATTGAGCTTCAATATTTTATTGGGCACAACAGGAAAAGATGGCCTGTGTATGAAGGGGCAGAACACTTTCGAGAATAACTTTTTCTTCAATACGCGTTTTACCACAGGCATGGCCGGAAATAGAGCGGAGTACTCATCGAGCTTTCGCAAGAATGTTTTCTACTCGACGGGAAACATCAATGATTTTCATTACAAAACTTTTATGATGGGCCCGATGCTCAATGATAATATTTATTATTCTAATCATAACAAACAGGCCGATAATTTCTTAGATAAAGTGCATCTCAAAGGCCAGGATAGCCGTAGCCTCATGGCAGATCCGCAATTTATAGATCTTCCAGCGGGAGAACTTTCTTTTGCAGAGAACTCTCCTGCTTCAGAAATCGGCATTCGTCCTATCACTAAATCACAGTTCCTCAACATTGGCACGACTGATGATCCTTGGCTCAAGCGCCAGGGTTCAAGCTTACCCGTTAAATGGAATGATATGCAAGGCGACTATTACTACTACGTCAATAAAATAAAACGCGTTCACTAACACCTGAATCCATGAGTTAAGCTCCCGTTCACTTTCACTAATGAACTGGAGTTTTTTTTTGACTCCTAGCGCTTTTCCAAAATCTTTGAATCGCCCTTTGAACAAGCATTACTTAGCTCAATTATCGACGAAGGCGATAAATTTTACTAGCCCTCTGTGAGCCTATCTAAGGCTACTTATTAGAAATATAATATTCGATCCTTGAAGGGAGCCAAGCACAAAATGGAAAGGACTGTACGCCCTCTTCGAGGACGAGCTTCTTATTTATAGAGTTCCCTAGGTTCATTTCATTCACCTAGGGCTAATAGTATTCTCCCCCTCCGGGGAAGAGTCCTTGCTATATAAAGCTCAATTGTCGACGAAGGCGATAAACTTTGAATAGTCCTTTGTGAGCCTATGAACCTAAGGCTATTAACATTCTCCCTCTCTGGGGAAGAGTCCTTACAAAATAAAGTATTAAGCTGAATCCATGAACTACTGAGTTCACGGAGTCAGGATAAAATTCACCAAAAACTACCAGAAGATCTTTTAAGCTTATGGCACTTATCTTTCCTGTAAATAGGCGCTTACTAAATCATTTTCTCATTGCTTGATTCATTTTAGAAAAAGAATCAAACTTAAGGTCTTTGATATTAAGTTTATCTGCAATGTGGTCACTCACTTCTTTGGCGATGATGTAAGAACCCTTGAGGGAAAAATGGACATTTACGGGCATCTGTAATTCTTTTAAACGGGGCTGTGTAAATTTATATAAATCGTTAATTTCTATTTTGTTGGTCATCATGACTTTTTCAGCTGCGTCATTGTAGCGTTGGGCATCAACGGGAAGTCGACATGGCACCACTCCCTTTGGATAATCTGTTGTTGTGGCAAAAATAAGTTTAGCTTTAGTCGCTTTTAATGAGGTCACTAATTTTTGAAGATTCATTTCATAATCCTCTACACTACGCACCGGTGCTGCGGAAGGATCTCTTGCCTCTTTGTAATGAGTTCCTGGTTGGATTCTTTTTAAATCATGAAGTCCCCAGTTAAAATGAATCAAGTCCCATTTTTTAACATCTTGAGTTTTTAACCATGCCTCAAGATTGCGGAGGCCGCTTGCGGTATCACCGCAGTTCAAGGGTTTATCATTCGCAACCGGGCGATAAACATTGGCTTTCCCTTTTAACATCTCGCGGACGTAAAGTGTATAGCCAATTGAAATAGAATCACCTAAGATAAGAACATTAGGTAAACTCGGATCTGGTACAAGCTGCCATTTATAGGCTTTTGCCTTCTCTTCAAAAGAACCTGGTTCGACAGAAAAAGCTGTAAAGCTCAAAGTAAAAACAATCAGAATACGGTAAAATAAGTTCATAAAAAATCCTCAAATAGCTTCTTTAGCTATTTTCTGCTGTCCCATTGAGTATTACGAGTATTTGACTGTGACCAAGGATCAAAACCAGAACCTTCATAAGTCGAAGTATAAGTTCTGTATTCCACATGACCATCCGCATAAAGAAAATTCATTTTCCATAAACCATGAGCCCAGAAATCTGTATTGCTTTGCTGATTCAAAATCGTCCAAGCAGTTGCCACTGCATAGCTATAATGGCCTAAAGTATTTTCTTGTATCTGATTTTCCATTAAGGCAATACTATCATCAGGATCCGTGATTTGACTGACTTGTAAAGACTCCATCTCTGTACTGTCGCCTGACCAAGGATCACTTGTGATACCACGATAAACTAAGCCCGCACCTGTATCTGCATCATCAGAAGAAAGTTTACCTCTCGTTAAGGAGTAGGAACGCACGGCCATTTCATTGCCACCGTTATTTGTTGTTTCTCCTCTTTTATCTGCTGAGCAACGATAAACTTTTCCCGCCGACTGTTGAGCATGACCTGCTGCATAACCAAAGGCGTCCATATCTGGCTCACTTAATTGACGTCCATCGTAAGAACTTAATTGATCGTCCCAAGACCAGCCTCTAACACTCGATGAACCATCGTTAGTCATTGCTGGGTAATGACTAGCGTTATCATCGGCATACATCAGTAGTGAATGAGAAATTTGCATCTGATTATTGATACAAGTGGCTCTTCTAGCAGATTCACGTGCTTTAGATAAAACGGGCAATAATAATGAGGCTAAAACACCTATTATAGCGACTACTACCAGGAGTTCTATTAAGGTAAACGATTGTCTGCTTGCTTTGTTTAATACTGCGTTATTCATTATTCCAAGTCCTTGAGTTATTAACACGTCAAGCGAGATTAAAAAAGGCATGTTACAGAAATCTGCTAATATTTTAAATTATTATAAAACAATTTCATGAAGAATGAAACTTTTCTCTTTTTATCTCGCTTATAATCTCCGTAAACATGTAAGAAACTCATTGAGCTCAGTAGCTATTAGAACTAAAAACTGAGCTTCGTGTACTATAGTGAACAAGCTCATAGCAAAAGCCTGCGGATATTTATGAATAAAAACGACATCACGAAAAGCAACTTCTCTAAGATTTTTGATGAAGCAAGCTATCTTCAGAGTGAAGAGGGTGAGACTCCGATCAGTGATTCCATTAAAAATGAAACTGATCGCTATACCCAGCTTGAGAAACACGCCACGGGTGGTCATAAAATCATCTATAAATGTCATGATGAATACACCGATCGACTTGTGGCTTTAGCTCTTCCTAGGGATTCCTGTGATCACAAGAAAGAAGAACTTTTTCTTCGTGAAGGAAGAATCAACTCACTCTTACAACACCCGAATATCATTCCTATTTACGACATGGGCTACAGAGAGAATCAGCCGTTTTTCAGTATGAAATTCATCCAGGGAAAGACTCTCGCAAGTCTTATTCAGGAGCAAGAAAAGTCAAGTCAGCCAAGGCATAGCCGAAATGAACTCATCGATATTTTTCTCAAAGTCTGTGACGCTATTTCTTACTGTCACTCTAGGGGCATTGCTCATTTAGATTTAAAGCCTGAAAATATCTGTATCGATGAATATGGAGAAGTTTATGTCTGTGACTGGGGACTCGCTATTATTCTGGATGACTCAGTCCACCTCGATGAATCCTTTCCCGAAGTCGAAAAATACTCCCTCAATTCTATCCATGAAGATAAACTAACCTTAGATGGATACTTAAAGGGCACGCCTGGATATATGGCTCCAGAGCAAAGCCATCTCATGAAAGAAAAAAAGGGCTTGCATAGCGACATCTTTTCTCTCGGTGCCATTTTGTACACCCTCTTAACATATAAAAAACCATTTACAGCAGACAATATTGAATTAACTCTTCAAAAGACCAAAGAGGGAGATTTTGTTTCTCCTTCCCGCTTAGCCGATAATCTACCTGCTCAACTTGAACTCATCTGCCTCAAGTCACTTCAAGTCCCCCTTAATCAGAGATATAAATCTGTTGAAGAATTAAAAAATGATATCCTCGCTTTCCGCAATGGTTATGCGATCTCCGCAGAGAAGAACTCAAACCTCAAAATTTTTTCTTTATTAGTGAAGCGCAACAAAGCCCTATTCGCCACAATAAGTCTTGCTTTTCTCTTCATTTCTCTTTCCACTTTTTTCTTCACCACACACTTAAAAGATTCTCGTAATAAAGCTTTTGCTCTCGCCGAAAAATTCCGTTTAAAAACCGAAGAAAGTGATCAACGCGGAGTCCTACTCTCGCAAAAACTTTATACGGATGCCATTGAACACTTTGAGCAAGATAATTTCGAAAAAGCCATCGAACTTGTCGATTACTCTCTGCAACTCAAAACTGATAATGACGCTGCACTAGAACTGCGGGGGCAACTTTTTTTCATCCAGGGGAATTTCCCTGAATCCATGAGACTTTTAGAAGAATTAAACGAAAGAAATTCCTACAGTCAATTTATTTTAGATTATACAAAGAGTAATCAATCTCCAAAAACTATGAAGAGTTTCCATCTTCTCATTTTGAAAATCAATGAAAACTTTGGTATTTTCAACTCACTGACATCCGATTTAGTTCATTATAAGATTTACTCTGATTTAACGTATCAAGAACGGCTCGAATTAGCGAGCCTCTTACTTCCCACTTTCAACAAGCTCGAAAAAATTGATCTCAAATACGACCCTCAACTCAAGTTGCTCGACCTCTCCAATAACCCTCAACTTGTTTTCCCCTATATGTTACAGAAATTCCCCGCGGAAAAAGCCGATTTCTCTAACACTTCCATCGTCAATTTTATTACTTTCCGTTCAATGCCATTAATAAGTTTAAATGTCAATTCTACTCAAATTACCAGTCTAGAAACCTTTCCCCATAACTCAATTCGTGAGCTCTCTATTGCTCACACAAAAATACGTGACCTTACTCCAATAAGGTCTAGTACCTTGCAAAGTCTGGATATTCGTGGACTCAAAATTTTAAACCACCGTGAGTTATTACAGATGTCTTATTTGAAAACACTTATTACCTCGCCTAATCAATTAGACCCAGAAGTCAAACAAGTACTTTCTCGACGTTTAAAGCTTATCGAAAAAGATTAATGACAATCCAACTCTTTATTGAGACGGGTAATTTCTTTAATTAAGGCATTACGAGCGCGCTGCTTATAGACGCGAACGGAACTCGAGGCAATCCCGATGCGTTGCTCGATTTCTTCATCAGGAATATCTTGCATAGAAAGCTCAAACACCGATCTCACTTTATCGGATAAATCGTCTTTGATACCCTCATAAGCTTTCTCTGCAATAAAAACTTTCCACTCTTTTTCAGCAATCTTTTCGATCTCTGGTTCACTGACTCGGCTCATGCTTTCTAAAGCCTCTTCATACTGAACTTCTTTCTTGGCATTATTGCCCGCTTTTGACTTCAAATAATCTTTTACGATATTACAGGTGACGAGACTCAACCAAGTGCGAAAACGGCATTTATTTGGGCGATATTCAAATTTAGGAAGATCTTTCCAGAGCTTTAAGAGTACGTTTTGTAAAAGGTCCTCATTGAGTTCAGTTTTTAAATTAAAATTACGGATAATCACGTAGATGTAATTTTTATACGTTTCCACAAAGTCTTCCCAGCAACATTCATCTTCATGATTATTCTGAAGACGCTGAATGAGTGTTAATCTGGTTGAGTAATCTTTCGACAAGGAGAACATTCCTTCTTTTTTACAAAATCCTTAGATACTATAAGAAAAAGCCATCCAGAATTCAATTCCTGTGTGTGTACTTTGCTAAGCTAAAAGAAGTTTTAACAAAGATTACCCTAAGCTTTCGCCAAAACTCAATGAAAACTCCCCTATTAAAAGCTCAATGACTTAGTCCCCAAACTTAAGGTAGAAAGTAAAGCGACAAATCCCGAAAAATGTTACAAAAGCTCATTTCAACTCCTTCGTCACTAGGCTATACTTTCTGTTTTTAGTAAGTTCTCATTCGATAAATTGAGCAAGAAGATAGAGCCATTGAAAATCAAAAAAAAATCACTACTCTATTTTATCAACTTGGAGGAATAAGAATGAAAGACTTTTTCAAAATCTTAGCCATTACCATGACCGTATTTTTTATTATGGCCGGGGCATGTGCTTACAGCGTTTATAAATCACACAAAAACTTTCCCGAATATGCAAAAAAAGAGTTCCTTTATGAAAAGTATAAGGATTACTTAAACAGCATTGATCAAGAACTCGCTTCCAGTACTTCGCTACTAGACTTTGCGGCTAAAATTGAAAAATTAGAGCACCCCGAAGAAGTCATTTACCTCTGCCTCGAAAAAGAAAGCGATTTTGATAATCACAGTAATGATAATGATGAAATCGAAATCATTAAAAAGTTCGAATCAGGTTCCAAAAGCACTTACACAAGCAACGGCACTGGCTATGGCAGAATTAACGGTCAAAACATCGTCATTATCAAGCACGATGTGAGTTCACAAAAAGGGCTTGAAACTTGCGTCATTTATTTTAAACACGAAAGCGAAAGCAAGTAAGCATAATTTTTTACTTAAAGCTCGAGTAAACATATTAATTGAATGTAAGTTCTTAGTATGAAAGTTAAGATTCCAGTCAAAGCTCACTGCTCTCAATGTTTCAAAGAAAACTCCCAAGAGTTTACCTATGAGCAAATGGGGCCGAATATTGCTGGGCTCATCATTATCACACTCGCCTTATTCATGTATGGTTATTTTGGTTTATTTAGCATTCTCATTCTGTGCTTTGGCACCCTACTTTTTCGTCGGCGCCACCTGATTTTAATTTGCCATAGCTGCAAAAAAGCTCAAAGCCTTGATATTCACGATAAAAAGCTTCTCAATCAGTTTATTCATCAAAACCAACACCGTTTCCTAAGTCTCGATTTAGATAAAGAAATACAAAAAATGAGCCTCCATTGCCTCGAGTTCGATACAATCATTGCCGAGCAATGGAGCTGCACTTATTGTGATGAAGAAAACCCAGGACATTTCCACGTTTGTTGGAATTGCAGCAATCAACGCCTTCCTCCTGGAATTGAAATGAGAGAAGACCTTTATGGTCCGAGCCCAACAAACATGCTCTCTAACCCTCTCAGCTCCAATGAAATCAGATTTGATAAAAATCATTTAGAATAAGGACCCATGATGAAAATTGCTCTTTTTAGTTCAAAGCCCTATGACGAAAAATATTTCAATCGCGAAAACAAGTTCAATCATCAGATTACCTATTTTTCTGCTCACTTGAACACGCAAACTTTGAGTCTCGCCAAGGGCTATGAAGCCATATGCGTCTTCGTCAATGATAAAATCACGCGAGAAATGATTGCGAACCTCGCAAAAAATGGCACGAAGTATATCGCCCTACGCTGTGCAGGTTTTAATAATATTGATATCAAAGCCTGTGAAGAATTTCAGATTAAAGTTTGCCGCGTCCCTGCTTATTCCCCGTATGCTGTTGCGGAACACACCGTCGCACTCATGCTCACCTTGAATAGAAGAATTTACCGCGCTTACAATCGCGTCAAAGAAGGTAACTTTGCCCTCGACGGCCTGCTCGGCTTTGATGTCCACGGAAAAACTGTGGGGATCATTGGCACGGGAAAAATCGGCGAATGTTACGCAAAGATCATGCATGGCTTCGGCACACGCCTGCTCTTTTTTGATCCTTTTGAAAACCCTAAATGCCAAGAATTGGGTAAATACACGGATCTCGACACTCTATTTAAAGAATCGGACATCATTAGTCTGCATTGTCCTCTTAGGCCCGAAACTCATCATTTGATTAACGATGAGAGCATTGCCAAAATGAAAAATAAAGTCATGATTCTCAACACCAGCCGTGGTGCCCTGATTGATACCAAGGCTTTAATTAAGGGACTTAAAGGTGCGACCATCGGCTCCGTTGGCCTCGACGTCTACGAAGAAGAAGCTGAACTCTTTTTTGAAGACTGCTCCGACACCATTATTCAAGATGACGACTTTATGCGTTTAACCACATTCCCCAACGTCATCATCACGGGCCACCAAGCTTTCTTTACTTCTACTGCACTCAGCAATATTGCAGAAACAACTCTTCAAAACCTCGATGACCTGGAATACGATAGACTCTGCTTGAACCTGGTTGAGTAATAAGCAAGTCATTAGATGTACTTAGAGTTCTGAAAGAACGGCATAGAGCTCTATACCATACCTTTGGCACTCGACTATTGGTATTGCATGTCTAAACCCAAGACTCACGTCATTGGGCTAGATTCTAGCGTACCTTCGGCACTCTATATATAATAACTATTAATTCGGCAAATAATTAGATGTACTTAGAGTTCTGAAGGAACGGCATAAAGCTCTATACCATACCTTCGGCACTCGACTATTGGTATTGCATGTCTAAACCCAAGATTCACGTCATTGGCCAAGACACTAGCGTACCTTCGGCACTCAAGATATACTAAAGTAACTAGGCTAAGATCTGGTCGATTTTTTGAAGCTCTTGTTCAGTGAATTTGAGGTTTGCTAAACTCGCAGCAGCATCTTCAATATGCGATACTTTGCTCGCGCCTAAAATCACAGAAGTCATGGCTGGTTGACGAAGTACCCAAGCTATCGCCATCTGCGATAACTTTTGGCCTCTGGCTTCTGCCATTTCGTTAAGCGCTTTAATTTTCTTGAGCGTGACTTCATCGATTCGAGAAGCATCTAGAGCTCCCGTGCTCTTGGCAGCGCGTGAATCTTCAGGAATTCCATTAAGGTATTTAGCTGTTAAAAGCCCTTGTGCCAAGGAAGAAAAGCTAATACAGCCCATACCTTCTTCTTCCACCGCATCTAATAAGCCGTCTTCCACCCAACGATCCATCATGCTATAACAAGGTTGGTGAATGAGACAAGGTGTGCCTAAATCTTTTAAAATCGCAGCCGCCTTTTTTGTGTTTTCTGCATCATAAGAAGAGATGCCTACGTAAAGTGCCTTACCTGCACGTACGATAGAATCCAAAGCGCCCATTGTCTCTTCTAAAGGAGTGTCTGGATCAAAGCGGTGAGAGTAAAAAATATCGACGTAATCTAATCCCATACGCTTGAGACTTTGATCACAACTCGCGATAAGATATTTGCGTGAACCCCATTCACCATAAGGACCCGGCCACATATCATAACCCGCTTTAGATGAAATAATCATTTCATCACGGTAAGCACCCAAGCCTTCACCCAAAATTTTGCCGAAATTACTTTCTGCGCTTCCCGCAGGTGGACCATAATTGTTGGCTAAATCAAAATGAGTAATTCCCAAATCAAATGCACGATAAGTCATTGCTTTGGCATTTTCATAAGTATCTACACCGCCCCAATTGTGCCACAAGCCTAATGAAACTGCTGGTAATTTAAGCCCACTTTTTCCACAACGATTATAAATCATTTGCGCGTATCGTTTTTCATCTGCTAAATACATCATTACTCCTCATTCATTTCATAAATTTCAAAAGACTCATGATGACATCCAAAGCTATTTAGTTCAAACTTTATGACGCTCAACAAAAAAATCCCCCAAGCCTAAGCTTGAGGGATTTAAAGATATACTAAGTTAAAACTTAGCCGCCAATTGCGTCAGTACCTTTTTCACCGGTACGAATACGAATGCATTCTTCAATTGGGTAGACAAAGATCTTACCATCGCCAATCTTACCTGTGCGAGCACCTTCGATAATGGCTTCGACTGTTTTGTCGACATAATCATCGTTGATTGCTACTTCGACACGAACTTTTTTGCGTAAATTTACTTCTACATCAACACCACGGTAATTTTCGTGGAAACCGCCCTGTTGGCCACAGCCAAGAGCATTTGTGATTGACATGCGAGTAATTTCTTTTGAATAAAGAGCCTGCTTAACAGCGTTAAGTCTTTGTGGCTGAATATATGCTACGATTAATTTCATTGTAATAGACTCCTGAAATTACTGGTTGGTGAAGATTTGGAAACCACTATAAGCTTCCATACCGTGTTCGCCGAGGTCAAGACCTTCGAGTTCTTCTTCTTCAGATACGCGGAGACCAATAGTCACTTTGATAATTGTGAAGAGAATAAAAGCACAAACGAATGCGAATGCTACGATGCAAAGAATTGATTTGATTTGTACCATTGTGTCTGCGTCATCACTGAAGATACCTGTCGCAATAACACCCCATGCGCCACAAACCAAGTGAACTGGGATAGCACCAACGGGATCGTCAATTTTGAGTTTATCGAGTAAAAGCACTGCGAGAACTACAAGGACACCTGCGATAGCACCGATAATAACAGCTGACATAGGACCTACGTTTGCTGCACCTGCAGTAATACCTACAAGACCAGCTAAAGCACCATTGAGAACCATAGAGAGGTCAGGCTTGCCAGAAAGAATCCAAGAAAGAATCATTGCGCCAACAACACCTGCTGTAGAAGCGAGAAGAGTCATAACCATGATACCAGAAGCGGCCATTGGATTTGCGTCTAATTGTGAGCCGCCATTGAAACCGAACCATCCGAACCAGAGGAGGAAAGCACCGATAGCAGCTACAGGCATGTTATGGCCCATGATAGCGAAAGTTTTACCATTAACATATTTACCGATACGTGGACCGAGTACGATTGCACCTGCAAGAGCACCAGCACCACCAGTAGCGTGAACTAAACCAGAACCAGCAAGGTCAACAAAACCCCAGTCAGAGAGGAAACCGCCGCCCCAGCCCCAAGAGCCGATAATTGGGTAGATAATACCTGCGAAAACTGTGCAGAAAATAAGGAAAGAGTTAATTTTGATACGTTCGCAAACAGCACCAGATACAATTGAAGCCGTTGCCGCAGCAAACATGGCTTGGAAAAGGAAGTCAGTCCAATAAGTATAACCACCAGCATAAGTCATGGCAGATCCACCTTCAGCAGCTTCTAAACCAAAACCGGCAAAACCAAAGAAAGAACCAATACTGAACTCACCTGGATACATGATATTAAAGCCCATCAAACCATAAACAAGAGTTGCGATTGCTACAATAGTAAAATTCTTAAAGATAATATTAACAGAGTTTTTCGCACGTGAAAAACCAACTTCTAAACAACAGAAGCCTAAGTGCATGATAAAGACGAGTACTGCAGCCATCATCATGAATACGTTGGATGTCCAAAACTTGTCATCAGATTCAAAACTTAAGCTACCTTCGCCTTCAGCTGAGATCGTGTAAGTGATCACACCTGAGTAGGTTTCACTGATGCCATCATCGACTACAGTTTTACTACCTTCAATAGCTGCAGACACTTCTGCTTTTTCAGTCTGATTATCGAAATCAACTTGAACTTTTTCTTGAAAGCTTTTGAGAGTCACACCCTCAGCAGCTGGTGCCAACTCTGTGCCGGCTGAAACACTAAAAATGCCTGTAGCCAATAAGCATACAAAGGCAAACATCAGTTTTTTCATTTTTTACTCCTAGTTAGTTAATGATCTTCATTGATCTTGTTTAGGTACGCTAATAATACTAAAAAGTATTCAAGTTTCAAGCTAGATACAAAAATGTAATTTTATTCTTTTTTTTACCATTTTTCGTATTTTTACTGTATAAAATATTTATAAATAATGACTTATAAAAAAGTACATCCTGTTAATTTTTTGGCAATAAACAATCAAAAAAATGAAACATTTAGTTTTTGATTACAAATATGTAATATTTTAATATATTTAATTACATAAAGGTAATTTTTGAATACTTTCTGAGCTTTACATTTTTAGTATCTACAAAAAAATGTAATATTATGAAGTCTTATTTATTAACACGACTCCCCCTGCTAAGGATTCATAAACATTATAGCATGAATAAATTTGGTTCTTTCTCACTTTGAGGGGATGAGGTTTGGTATCCCAGTTAAATTTCCTTTAGTGAAATAGAGCATCATTTTTAGATATTCTTTAGATCTAAACCCTCTGGCCCGTCTTTTAACTGCTGAGAAAACGGAATTAATTCCTTCCAATACAGCATTACTTGTTCCGTGCCTCCATCGAGCAATAATTCCATCAAAATGTTTTGTAAGAGATTCGGCAAATTTCTTTAGAGGGTTTAAAAAGTATTTCCACATTTCTTTTTCAGCTTCATTATGAACCCAAGATATCCATGCTTTTAACCCTAACAAAGCTTTGATTTCGGACTTCGTTTTAAAAATATCTTGGAGACTTAAGCGCATTTGGTATGCCATGGCTGTTGCAGTGTTCAGCTCTTTTAATTTTTCTATAGTTTGCTGATCTTTTTCCTTGAGTTTGTCTCTGTTCTTTTGAAATAAACGAGGCTTTTTTAGGAGGTTTCGAATATCACCTTTTGTACGGCGCTCTCTGGAACAAACTTTGCCAATTGCTTTGTTTAAGTTTTGTGCAATATGGAAGTAGTCAAATACTTTACGAGCATTGCGCATATTTGAATCAACGCCACTTTTATAAGAGGGACTCATATCCATGCTAACTTCAGTAATTGCATGAGGGTGACCGTCTTTCAGTAAAGTTCCTCGGTGATTGTTCAAAAACTTGTGCATCTTTGCCGTCTGCAGCGAATAGAACACTATGGTTTTCCATATCCACAAAAACACTTACATAACGATGACCTTTTGCGATACTCAACTCATCTACTCCAATTCTCGTGAGTTCACTCCAGTCAAGTTTGGCCCGTTCTTTATCAATATATACTCTTAGAATCCTCCATAATTTTTGATCATCAACTTTCATTAATTTACCTACTTTTGACACGGGCATATGACGCATGAGGGTCAAGGCTAATGCCTCAAAGTCTTTACTGGAATGTTTATTGACACCTTCCCAAGGAGCTCGAATTGTCCACGTTTTTTTACAGGATTTACAAAGGGCACGAGGCAATCGGCATTTTAATACAGTTTTATAAGTCCACATTTGTAGATGATCCCATAGCCTTTCATTTGCATGATCTTTTATAATTAAATCGGTTCTCTTACAACAAGGGCATTCCATACCTTCTAAAAGTTTAGCTGTATCTTTAATTGTCACTTCAATACATGATTGCTCTGCCAAAACTTCTAGTTTACTAACTTCCCATTTATCCCCGAGATTTAACATTTCTGCAAAAAGTTGTTCGGTCATCATTAGCTCCTATTTTGATAAGCTTAACAATACTCCTTGGAGCATCTATCCACAAAAAATGAGAAAGAACCATAAATTTATACTTAAATCATTAACGCTTAGATAGTTTCGAGTAAAGACCTAAGGCAAATAAAGAAAATAACATGCGCCCTGCCTATCGCTACGAAACTGAGAAGGCTATTTAATGTGACACCGCTCTGCGATGTAAGTTTCATCGTTAACTGCTCAATAGAATTTATTCATAATAACAAAAAAGCCCTCAGCTCTTAAGCTG